>NZ_JBLZNI010000008.1:0-147422 GCF_051194165.1 Halorubrum shenae
ACTGCAAACCCTAATATCCCAATCCAGCGGTACGGTACCGTGGGATTCCCGCGTCTTCAGGCGCGGGAGGATGTCAAAAACGGAGCTGACGCTCGCGCTCGAAAAAGAATGAAAAATCGTCGACTGCTAGGCCGACGTAAGTAACCGAGTCTTACGCGAGTTCGTCGATATTCTCGACGACGGCCTCGGCGAACTTGCTCGTGGCGAGCTTCTCGCCGCCCTCGATCTGCCGGTGAAGGTCGTAGGTGACCTGGCCGGACGAGATGGTCTCCTCGACGGCGTCGCGAACGAGGTCCGCGGCGTCGGACCAGCCGAGGTAGTCGAGCATCTCGCGGCCGGAGAGGATCATGGCGGTGGGGTTCACTTTGTCCTCGCCGGCGTACTTGGGCGCGGAGCCGTGAACGGGTTCGGCGAGACAGCGCCCGTGGCCGCGGTTGATACCGGGCGCGATGCCGAGGCCGCCGATCTGTGCGCCGGCGGCGTCCGAGAAGTAATCGCCGTTGAGGTTCATCGTCGCGATCACGTCGTAGTCCGCGGTCCGAGTCAGCACCTGCTGGAGCATGTTGTCGGCGATGCGGTCCTTAACGACCACGGTACCCGCGGGCTGTTCGCCGTCGTGATCGTCCCACAGCTCGTCTTCGGTGAGGACGTCGTCGCCGTACTCCTCTTCGGCGAGTTCGTAGCCCCAGTCGCGGAACGCGCCCTCGGTGAACTTCATGATGTTGCCCTTGTGGACGAGCGTGACCGAGTCACGGCCGTTGGCGAGCGCGTAGTCGATCGCCTCGCGGATGAGCCGCTTCGAGCCGAACTCGGAGATGGGCTTGATGCCGATCCCGACCGGGCCGTCGTGGATCACGTCGGCGATCTCCATGTCGTTTTCGAGGAAGTCGCGTACCTCCTCGACCTCGTCGGTGCCGGCCTCCCACTCGACGCCGGCGTAGACGTCCTCGGTGTTCTCGCGGAAGGTGACCATGTCCATCGCCTCGGGATTTTTGACGGGCGACGGGACGCCGTCGAGGTAGTACGTCGGGCGGACGTTCGCGTATAAGTCGAGCGTCTTTCGCAGCGCCACGTTCAGCGAGCGGAAGCCGGCACCGACCGGCGTCGTCAGCGGGCCCTTGATCGCGACGCGGTGGTGGCGAATGGCCGAGACGGTGTCCTCGGGAAGGTTCTCGTCGTACATCTCGCGGGCTTTCCCGCCGGCGTAGACGCGCATCCACGCGATGGAGCGACCCGTCGCCTCCGCGGCCGCGTCCAGTACCATCTGGGCGGCCGGCCCGACGTCGGTGCCGATTCCGTCGCCGTGAATAATCGGGATGATCGGGTTCTCGGGGACGTTCAGCTCGCCGGTTTCCTCGTCGGCGAGCGTGATCGCCTCGCCGTCGTCGGGGACGTCGACCTTATCGTAGCTCATGAACGTTCGTGCGTTGTCGGACCCGCGTAAAGTGCCTGCCGCTTTGCCTCTGAGCGCCAGATACCGCGAAATCAGCCGTTTCAGCTCACCTCACACGGGAAGGACTTCCACGTCGAACAGCGATCGCCACCGATAGCGCCGGCCACCCCAGACGAACGTCCGGCGCGCCAGCGCATACGCGAGGAACAGCGGCGAGAGGAGCACCGACGGGCCCGCGAGCAGGAACGTCGCCCGTCGAATCCCGAACCGGGCGTAGACGGCGGCCGAGATGGCGGTAACGAGCACCACGCCGAACACCGGTGCGAACAGACACAGCGCGGCGAACGCGGCCGACAGGGCGAGGTTGAATGCGGCCGCACGGGGCGCGTGAAATCGGACGATCCGGAAGAACCGGACGAACCGCTCCACAGACCCTCGGATCGAACCGCCCGCGGGGACGACCCGAGTCCTGTTCGCGGCGGTCACGTCTAGGTACTCCGAGAGCGTTCCGTCGTCGCTGACGGTCCGACGGAGGTCTGCGAGGAACGCCGCCTCCGGGTCGGCGGCGTTCGCGGCGGCGGCGGAGACCGACTCGGGACGGTCGAAGTCGTCGCGCTCGAAGACGACCGCGCCGCCCCAGGCGATATCGCCCGCGGACACCGCGGCGGTCCCGCCGATCGCGTACGCGGGCTCGAACAGCCGAGCGAGGGGATCTCTCCCGACGAAAACGGGGATTTCCGTCGTCGGTCCCCGTCGCTCGTAGTCGGCGTTGAGCGTCGCGAGCCAACCGTTCGGGTGCGCGAAGTCGTCGTCGGTCCAGACGAGCCGGTCGTGTGCGGCCGCCTCCATCCCCGCGGCGATGGCGTTCGCCTTCCCGGAGCAGCCCTCCGGTTCGCCGGCGAGGACGATCCGGACGCCGTCCGGTGTCGCCCCCCGACGATCGGCGACCGGGTCGTCGCCGGTGTCGCAGATCACGAGTAGCTCGTCGCGCGCGCCGAGCTGTGCGGACACCTCCTCGCAGGCGTCGGTCCAGCGCACGGTGGGGAGGAGGACGGAGGTCGGCGGCGGGTCCTGATCCGGGCTGGTCACGTTGCCCGCTTGGCGCGGGTGAGTTATAAGTAATCAGTTGGGAGCCCACTCGTTCGGCCCCCTTACAGACACTCGCGCGTGCCGACCTCTCGGACCCGGACCTCGCCGCTCCCGGAGACGTCGACCTCGACCGACGAGACCGTCACCGATTCGATCTCCGCGCCGGAGAACGCCGCCGCCCGGTCACAGAGGTGCGCGAGCGTCGCGTCGACGCGCTCGGTGTCGTCGACCGACAGCAGCGAGACGTGCTTCCGCCAGCGCGCGGTGGGGTACCCTCGGGCGTCCGAAGGCGGGCGATCGGTCGCGACCGGGTCGCCGTACAGCGCGTCGATCCGCTCGCCACCGGCGGTCGTCGCCGTCGCGAGCACGAGCGAATCGGTCGACGGCGGCTCCGGCGCGAACATGTCCCAGTCGCTCTCGGCCGGATCTGACACCGCCGCGACGGACTCCGGTGCATCGACGACCCCGAGCCCCATGGCGGTCCACGCGAGCAGCGAGACGAGGAGGACGGCAGCGACGGCGGCGACGAGGGAGTCGCGGGTCACTCGGTCGAGACCGATCTCGGAGGGCGGGCCGGCGACGGACCTGTCACTCAGCGGCTCGGAGCGCCTCTCGACCGCCGACCGGAACCGCCCGATCATCGGAGCGGCCAGCGACTCGATCCGGTCCCAGACGACCGGCGGGAAAAAGGGCAGCAGCGCAGTCGCCGACACGAGCGAGAAGATGCCGATCTGGAGCGTGAGCGCCATCGAGAGGTGGGCAGCGACGAGCACGCCGGCGAGGGCGGTCCGAACCCGTCCGGCGGCCGCGACGAGCAGCGGCGAAGCGACGAGGAGCGCGAGCCAGCCGTAGGCCGCGGCCGCGAGCAGCGCCGGGCTCTCGGGCACCAGTCCTCCGAGCGGGCCGTGGAGGGACGTGAGCCGGAAGACGGTCTCGACCGCCTCGCCCGCGGGCCACGCCTCGCCGCGGAGCTTCACGACCGCGTTGGAGACGTAGACCCCGACGACGACGGTCAACAGGAGGGCGGATTGGGGAGCGACGAACCGGGCACCCTCGGGCGATCTTCCCTCTCGCATCCCGCCTCGTTCTCCCATCCCGGCTCGCGCCCGGACCGCGTCCACCGACCAGCGCGCGCCGAGCGGGCACAGCAGCCCCGCCCCAAGCAGCTGCCAGAGGAGCGTGTCGCCGGCGTTGAGCACGAACGGGTTCCGCGCCTGTAGCGACGCGAGCAGGACCAGCGAGACCGCGGCCGCGAGCCGAGTTCGGTAACCGACCGCGAGCGCGACTGCAGTGACGGCGGCGAGGAGGAACAGCACGGCGGCGGCCCACGCCTCGCCGGAGAGCGCGTAGAGGGAGAACCGCGCGAGGGGGTACGACTCCGTGAGCAGCGATCGGGGGAGTACGCCGGCGTCGGTGTAGAACGCCGTCAGGTTCCGGGCGCGCAGCGCGAGGTCGACGAGGAGGGTGACGCCGAGCGCGATCCGGAACGCCGCGAGCGCGCGCACGTCGATTCCGATCCGGCGGCGGAGCGCGGTGCGGAGACGGTCGGCCACGATGGTGACGACTCTTCGAGGAGCGTGGATAGCTCTTGCGGGGACGGGAGGACCGGCTGGCGGGTCGGTTCCACCGCTTTCCGGAGGCTTATCCGAACACCGCGAGACCCCGACGCATGCGCATTGTCGCTCACGGCGGTGCCGGGGGGCTCCCGGACGAGCCGGATCCCAGACAGGCGACGCTCGACGAGGCGACCCGTCGCGGCGTCGACGCCGACACGCCCCTCGGCGCGGTCGAGGCGGCGCTCGGCGTCCTCGAGTCGAGCCCGCGGTTCAACGCCGGCGTCGGGGGCGCGGTCCAGTCCGACGGCGTCGTCCGCACCGACGCGGGCGTGATGACGTCGGACCGCGAGATCGGCGCAGCCTGCTCGATGCCCGGCGTCGAACACGCCGCGAGCGTCGCCCGCGTCGTCCACTCGGAGACGCCGCACGTTTTCGTCTCCGGCGAGCACGCGATCGATCTCGCCGACGTGTTCGGGGTCGAGACGGGGATCGATCTGCTCACCGACGAGAAACGCGAGGGGTACGAGGCGGAGGACCCGCCGCGGGGCGGTCCTCGGGAGCACCTCGACTGGCTGGCGACGCGGTTCGGGTCTGGCGACGATCAGGCGGGAGAGCGGTCGGAGAGCGACGGCGGGAAAGGCGAGGCACCGGACCACGACACGGTCGGCGCGGTCGCGACCGACGGCGAGACGTTCGCGGCGGCGACCTCCACAGGCGGCCGGTCGTTCGCGCTCGCGGGGCGCGTCGGCGACGTGCCGCAGGTCGGCTCGGGGTTCTTCTGTACCGAGGCCGGCGGCGCGAGCGCGACGGGCGCCGGCGAGGACATCGCACGCGTGACGCTCTCGCGGCGGGCCGTGGGGTATCTTGCGGAGGGGCTCGGCGCGCAGGAGGCGGCCGAACGAGCGATCGACGAGTTCGAAGGAATCACCGGGTCGGGTGCCGGCGTGATCGTTCTCGGGGAGGATGAAGCCGGGAGCGCGTTCAACACGAACGGGATGCAGACGAGTATCGCTTATAAGTAGTTGACTCGGCGGCCAGCTGTGCATGTCCGGTCGCCGACGTAGCGACTGCGCGGCGGTTCGGTCGCTTATAAGTCGCCGACAGTGCGGTGAACACCTCCAAAGCCCCAGCCGCGCTCGGCTCCCACAGCTCGCTGCGCTCCTCAGTCGCTCACTTCGTTCGCTCCTTGTGGTGCTTTCGTCGCTGGGGTTCGCCGAGCGCGGCTGCCCCTTTGAGTCCCACCCGACCGCCCCGCGACCGCACCTCACACCTCCCCAGCCTCGTCGCTCACTTCGTCGCCGGCGCTTCGCGCCGGCTGCAAGAGGGACGAAGGTCCCTCCCAGTTCGCGACTCCCTCGCGCGTGCTGACTCGCGGGCCTGCGGCCCGCTCGCAGGCACGCGCCGACCGTGAACTCGGTTGAGCGTCGTCGATCACTTATAAACAAACCCGCTACTCCCGTCCCGATTCTCCGCGTCGATCGCAGAGGCGAGGATACAAATCCGCCCGCCGCCTTGCCCGGGTATGGTCACGTTCCTCGCCGGCGGTACGGGGACGCCGAAGCTCCTCGACGGGGCGACCCGCGTGTGGGACCCCGACGAGATAGCGGTCGTCGCCAACACCGGCGACGACATCGAGCTCGGCGGGCACCTCGTCTGCCCCGACGTCGACACCGTGCTGTTCGCCGGCGGCGGCGTCCTCGACCGCGAGACGTGGTGGGGGATCGCGGACGACACGACGGCGACCCACGAGGAACTCCGCCGACTCGCGGAGGCGGTCGGAGTCGAAACGGGTCCCCGATACCTCGACGACAAGGCGCAGACGGCGGGCCGCGAGATTTCTCGATGGCGGCGCTTCTCGGGCGTCGGCGAGTTCATGGAGATCGGCGACTGCGACCGCGCAGTCCACGTCACGCGCACGAGCCTGCTCGACGAGGGGCACACGCTCACCGAGGCGATTCGCACCCTCGCGGCCGCCTTCGACCTCGACGTCGCCCTCCTCCCGATGTCCGACGATCCGGTCGCGACGCTGATCCACACCGAGGCGGGCGAGACGATCCACTTCCAGGAGTACTGGGTCGCGCGCCGGGGCGAGCCGGCGGTCGCCGACGTGGAGTTCCGGGGGGCGGCAGACGCGGAGCCGACGGCGGCGGTCCGGGACGCCCTCGCCGACCCCGTCGTGATCGGCCCCTCCAACCCCGTGACGAGCATCGGCCCGATGCTCGGGCTCCCGGGGTTCGAGGCCGCGCTTTCGTCGACCCCCGTCGTCGCTGTCTCGCCGTTCGTCGGCGACGAGGTGTTCTCCGGGCCTGCCGCCGATCTGATGGCGGGCGTCGGCCGCGACCCCTCGACGGCGGGCGTCGCCGACGCGTACCCGTTCGCGGACGCGTTCGTTCTCGACGACGACGACCCGACCGAGCTTCCAGATCGGCACGTCGAGCACACGGATACCCGCATCGACGACGCCGACGACGCCGAGCGCGTCGCTCGGGCGTGTGAGCGCGCGTTGTCGGCAGTCGCGGATGGGGAGGTTGCGGAGTGACCGACCCCGACTCGTCCCCGTTCCTCGTCGCGGCCAGCCTCAGCGGCGCGGCCGACGCCGACTGGGCGCGGGCGGCGGCCCCGCACGTCGACGCCGCGGTTCTCGGGGGAATCGCGCTCGATCCGGCCAGTCGGGCCGCCGCGCGCGACCTCGTCGCCCGCGACCGCTCGGAGTTCCTCCCCGCGGATCCGTTCGCCTGGATCGATCGCCAACTCGATCAGCTCGCCGAGACCCCAATCACCCCCGGCGTCAACGTCCGGAGCGCGACCGTCGACCCGGTCCGCGAGGCGGCGAGGGTCTGCGCCGAGCGCGACGCGGTCTGCGAGGTAAACGCGCACTGCCGACAGCCCGAACTGCGCGCGGTCGGCTGCGGCGAGTCCCTGCTCCGAGACACCGACCGTCTGGCCGAGTACGTGGCTGCCGCCGCCGAGACCGGCGCGACGACGGGCGTAAAGGCCCGCGCCGAGGTCTCCGGCGTCGACCTCGTCGCCGTCGCGGACGCGGTCGCGGACGCGGGCGCCGACTGGTTCCACGTCGACGCGATGGACTCGGAGGCCGTCGTCGACGAACTGACGGCGGGCCGAGAGCGGGGTGAGACCGCGAGGCTCCGCGACGATCTCACCGTGATCGCTAACAACGGCGTACGGGGCCGAGAGACCGTCGCCGAGTACGCCGCGTACGGCGCGGACGCCGTGAGCGTCGGTCGGCCCAGTGATCGCCCGGCGGCGCTCTCCCGCATCGCCGATGCGGTGGCGGCGTGGCGAGAGGGGGAGCTGCTGCCGGAGGACGCGGCGGTCTCCTCGGAGGCGTCGCCGTGACACCGGACCCCGTCGACGACGCGACCCTCGCGCTCTTACTCGAGGTGGCCGGAACGCCGAAGCCCGGCAACGTCGACCGGCACCGCGACCTCGGCGACCTTCGGTTCGAGGCGTTCCTCGGTGGGGCGGTGGGCGCCCGCGAGGGACTCGAACTGGCCGCAGGCGGGGAGGTCGGGATCGGAGACGCCTTCGAGCGCGGCGTCGAAGGAATGGCGGCGCGGTCCGGGACCAACACCCAGTTCGGCTGTCTCCTCCTGCTCGTTCCGTTGGTGCGGGCGACGGTCGCGGGAGACGGGTTCGATGACGGTCTCTCCCTCGCAGTCGTCGACCGGGTGACCCGAGAGACGACCGTCGAGGACGCGGTCGCGTTCTACCGAGCCTTCGAGCACGTCGATGTCGCGGTCGGAGACCCACCGGCGGACGTCGACGACCTCGACGTGCGCCGCGGAAGCGACGCGTCTCCCGCGCTTCGTGAACGGGGCGCGACCCTGCGGGACGTGATGGCGCTCTCGGCCGACCCCAACGACACCGCCATTTCCGACGATTCCGACGACTCCGATAGGGTCCCCGACCGCAACGCGCAGGAGTGGGTCGAGGGGTTCCCGCGGACGTTCCGCGCGGCCGAGTGGATCCGAAGCGACGAGGGTCCGTTAACCGACCGCGCGGCCAGGGCGTTTCTGGGCCTGCTCGCGGCCGAGCCCGACACGCTGGTCGCGGCGAACCACGACCCGGAGACGGCCCACGAGACCAGCGAACGGGCGGCCGCGCTGCTCGGGGGAGAGCGCTCGACTCGCGAGCCCATCGACGCCGACGCGGTTCACGACGCCGACCTCGACGCCGCAGAGGAACTGGCGACCGCGTTCGTCGACGAGGGGATCAACCCCGGGACGACCGCCGACCTCACCTGCGCGGCGCTGTACGTCGCTCTCCGGCGCGGGGCTGAGGTGGCGCCGTGAGCGGGACCGACCGCGATGACACCGACACCGTCTCGCCCCCCGGCTGGCCGGTCGCCCTCCGCGGCGTCACCGAGTCGGTCGTGACGACGCTGGGGCCGAACGACCGCTGGAACGTCGCGGCGCTCGGGCTCCACGCGCCGGACGACCCGAGCGAGCCCGTCACCGCCCGAACGTACGGGCGCACCCGAACGTGGCGGAACTTCACCGAGCGCGGGGGCGGTGTCGTCCAGTTCACGACCGACCCGCGAACGTTCGTCGACGCCGCGCTGACGGTCCACGAGGCCGACGAGCCCGTGCTCTCGACCGCCGACGCGTGGGTCGAAGTGACTGTCGAGGAGGTCGCGAGCGAGACGGAGGGCGACACCACGATCCGGACGTGGGCGCTCGACCCGGCCGAAAGCGCGGTCGTGAGAGAGCGCGTCCCGACGGTGAACCGCGGGTTCGGCGCGGTCGTCGACGCGACGGTGGCGGCCTCGCGGCTGGACGTGCCGGGGTTCGAGGCGGCGGAACTCCTCGATCGGCTGCGGTATTTCGCGGACGTGGTCGAGCGGTGCGGCGGCCCGGCCGAGCGCGAGGCGTTCGCGCGGATCGACGAGGCGACCGGGTGGCGGGAGCGGGCGGGAGCGGGAGACGACGGAGAATGACTGATCGAGAACCCGCCCGACTCAACTGCGCCTGTGGGCCGCTCGCGGCGTAACGAACCCTTTTAGTTCGGGCCGGGGGTATCGCTCGGTATGGCCATCAAGCCCAAGTACATCAAGCAGCTCGGGAAGGTCCTGCTTGAGCGGTACCCCGACTCGTTCAACACGGACTTCGAGACGAACAAGGACAGCGTGACCGCGCTGACGACCGTCGAGTCGAAGGGCGTCCGCAATCGGATCGCCGGCTACGTCACCCAGAAGAAGGCGCAGGCGGCCCAGAAGGCGTAAGCGGGTTCGAGTTCTCGACCGGTTCGTTCGTTTTCGCCGAGCTGCGGCTCCGTCGCAGTCGGCGGTGTCTGTACCGCCTCCCCACGTTTATCACCGAAGCCGCGGCCACCTCGTCGCGATGGACGCGCTGGTCCGACCCGTCGTCGATCCGGGGTTCGCGGCGGCGGCGCTGGCGTTCCTGTGTGGGGGCGTCGCGCTCGGGACGGCGAGCGGACTCGTCCCGGGGCTCCACGCCAACAACTTCGCGCTGCTTTTGGCCGGACTCGCTCCCTCGGTGTCGGCCGATCCGCTGCTCGTCGGCGTCGCGATGCTCGGCGCGGGCGTGGTCCACTCCTTTCTCGACATCGTGCCCGCGCTCGCGCTCGGCGTCCCGGACGCGGCCACAGCGGTCGCGGCGCTGCCGGGTCACCGGCTCGTCGTCGCCGGGCGCGGTCGGGAGGCGGTCCGGCTGTCCGCGGTCGGCTCGGGAGTCGCTGTCGCGCTGGCGGTCCCGCTAGCGGTCCCGATCACGTGGGTCATGATACGCGGCTACCCCGTCGTCAGAGCGCACCTTCCTCTGGTTCTGGGCGGCGTCGTCGTCTTCCTCGTACTCACCGAGTCGTCGAGGCGGGCCGCGCTCGGCGGACTCGCCGTCTTCCTCGCGAGCGCCGCGCTCGGCCTCGCGACGCTCGACGCCGACCCGTCTGCACCGCTCGACGCCGGCGGGGTCCTCGCGCCGCTTTTCGCCGGACTGTTCGGCGCCCCGGTGCTCATCGATGCGATGGGCGGCGGGGGCGTGCCGCCCCAGGCCGACGCCCGAGTCGCGATGAGTCGCCGCGGGCTTGCCGCCAGCGCGAGCGGCGGGTCCCTCGCGGGCGCGATCGTCGGGTACGTGCCGGGCGTCTCTGCGGCTATCGCGGCGGTCGCGGCGCTGCCGGCGGTCCCGCGCGATGAGTCGGACCGCGGATTCATCGTGGCCACGAGCGGTGCGAACACGGCGAACACGATATTCGCGTTGTTCGCCCTCGTCGCGCTCGGGACGCCCAGAACGGGGGTGACCGTCGCGATCGACCGCGCCGAGGTCCCCTTCGCGCTCCCGATCCTGCTCGTCGCGGCCGCGACCGCCGCGGCGTGTGGGTTCACGCTCGTGCTGCTGGTCGGCGACGCGTACCTCCGAGTCGTCGGAAACGCGGACTACACGCGGCTGTCGGTCGGCGTGCTGGCGCTGCTCGCCGGGATTTCGTACGCGTTCGCGGGTGCGTTCGGGGTCGGTGTCTTCGTCGTCGCCGGGGCGTTGGGACTCGTTCCGCCGCGGGTCGGCGCGCGACGAGTCCACCTGATGGGTGTGTTGATCGGGCCGCTCATCGTCGGATGAACTACGGTACCGCGTCGCAATCGGCCGTAGGAAGGGCGAGGGCAAAGAACAACGGTTAAAAGTCGCGCGGTGGTGGTTCACTGTATGAGCGAGAGTGAAACGCAGGGCACCCGGCAGTGTGTCTCCTGTGGCATTCAGGTGGCCGGGATGAACGCCGCGCGGTTCTCCTGCCCCGACTGCGGAGAGACGATCCACCGGTGCGCCAAGTGCCGGAAGCAGAGCAACCTCTACGAGTGTCCCGACTGCGGCTTCCGAGGACCCTAACCATGGGAGACGTCGCTGCCAAGATCAAGGTCATGCCGAACAGTCCCGACGTGGACCTTGACGACCTGCAGGACCGACTGGAGGAGTCGCTCCCGCAGGGTGCGAAGATCCGCGGCTTCCAGCGCGACGATGTCGCGTTCGGACTCGTCGCCGTCCTGCCGACCGTCATCGTCCCCGACGGCGCGGGTGGCACCGAAGCGGTCGAAGAGGCGTTCAACGAGGTCGACGGCGTCGAGTCCGTCGCCGTCGAGAACGTCGGTCGTCTCTAAGCGACTTCGGTTTCGTCGTCAACGACACGAAACGGCCTTTTTCGGATCCGATCGTTCCTCGACCGGAGAGCGACCGCTGTAGAGGGAATGAGCCCTACGCGACGCGGTCTTCGATCCACGTGGTGAGGTCGTCGCCGGGAATAAACCCGTCCGCGCGGCGCGCGACCGGCTCGCCGTCGACGAACAGCACGAACAGCGGGACGCTCCGCACGTCGAACCGCTCGACGAGCGGCGGGTCGTCTCGGGGGTTCACCGTGGCGACGGCGATATCGAGCTCGCGCGCGACGTTGCCGAGGACGGGCTCCATGCTCGCACAGATGCCGCAGCCGTCCGTGTAGAACTCGACGACGGCGGCGTCCGCGCCGGCGACGAACGCGTTGAGCGCACCTTCGTCGGTGAGAGAGACCGGTCGGCGGACCTCCGCGGACGCGCCGTCACCGGCCCCGATGTTCTCGGGCTCAGTATTGGATTTCATATACATTATTGTCGTCGAACGGTGATAAAGGCTCGTGTCGGGACCGCGTCGCTTCCGACCTCAGCGGTCGAGGAGCCGCTGTAACCGCCGATAAACGATATCTGGCGGCCACGAAGTCCCGGTCGTCTCGGTCGCGACGCCGAACGTCTCGACGGTCCGGCGGATGGACGCGTCGGACGCACCGCGCTGTTCCGCGAGGAACGCGTACGCCGCGATCTGGAGCTCGTACCGCCGACGCGTCTCGGGAGTCGGCTCGGCCAGGGCGATCTTCACGTCTGTCACGAACCGCTCCCCGGTCGGGTACTCAATGACGAAGTCCGCCCGCCCGTGGATCTCGACTTCGAGATCGCCGACCTCGGCCAGCCCGTCCAGCGGGCGTTCGACGCCGACCGTGGTCGCCGGGTCTGCGATCCGCTCCCACAGGTCCGAGTCGAGGAAGTCCTCAAGAACGGTCTCGAAGAAGGAGAACATCCCCTCGCGTTCGGCCTCGCCAACCGGTTCCGGGAGCGCGTTCACGGCGTCGTCGAACGCCGCGCGCACTTCGGGGCTCGTCGCCCGGATCGCCCGTCCGTCGACGCCGCTGGCGACGAGTTCCGTGAGCGCGTCGTGGAGACACGTCCCCACTTCTTCGGGACCGAGCCGCTCGAAGCGCAGGGGGAGATCGGCGGAGATCTCGTTCGTCGTCGTGTGCAGCGGCTCGCCCAGCAGGTGGGCGAGTGCGTACCGATCCACGTCCTCCGTCAGCGGGTACATCGTACTGGGACTCAGGAACCGGGGAACCCACGAGTCGAGCCGGTCGCGCCGCGGCGGGGAGGCGGTGACGTGAGCCCGTCCCGTCTTCGAGACCGAGCGGTCAAGTCGGGTGAACAGGTCCACGTCGTTGACGCCGACCGCGATAGCGTCTCGGTTCGGGTCCGAATCGAGCCGCAGCTCGTAGGAGTCGGTGCCGCCGCGCGGGAACGCCAGCCCGTCGCGGAGCGCGTCGAGCCACCGGTCCCGAGTCTGGTCGTCTCCCGCATCCGAGCGAGGCAGCGGCACCACGAGGTGGTCCCGGGCTCGGGTCAGCGCGACGTACAGCAGCCGCCACGCCTCGGCGCGTTCGTTTTCCGCAATCCCGCGGAGCCGGTCTGGACCGACAAGGGCGTCGCGGTCCGCGGATGCAGATACCGAATCGCGCCAGCGAGCCGTCGCCCACCGAAGTCCGACGTCACGGCCCCAACCGTCTCCGACACCGTACAGCCCGCCGTCGAACGGGGGGACGGCGACATCTTCGGGCACGTCAGTGTTCGTCGGCGGGGCGATCCCCGCGATCTCCCCCTGCGCGACGAACCGTCGCGTGTGAGGGCCGCGCGACCAGATATCGAACCCGGGGTCGGCGACGACGACGACATCGTCTTGGTCCCCTTTTGCCCGGTGAACCGTGCGGAACTCGACGTCGTACGCGGCGCCGGCCGCGCTCGGCTGTGCCGGACCGGCGCCGGGGTCCTCGCGGAACGGGTCCACGAGATCGATCAGCGCCGCGGGCGAGTGGCTGTTGTCCCCTTCCCACTCGGAGAGCGTTTCGACGAGCGCATCGAGATTGGCGACCCGCTGGTCCGGATCGACCTCGCCGACGCACCCGTTCGGGTCGGCCCGCAGCGCGAGCGCCTCGATGACCTCCTCGACGTAGCCGCTCGCCGGGAGCCGGTGAAACGCGTCGCTGCGGTCGCGGAGTCGGACGAGCCCCTCGACGACGTTCCGCTGCGCTTCCGTGAGGGCCTCTGGGGTCTCGTCAAGCACCCGGTCGAGACTCCACGATCGGGCCTCGAACGGAGCCGGATCGAAGACAGCGCGCAGCGGGGATTCGGTGAGGAGTTCGGTCGTGCGTCGCGGAGATCCCGGCACGATCAGCCACTCGCAGACGGCAAGTGCGGTCTCGACAGCTGGACAGTCGAACAGCCTGTCCGTCGCGGTGCGGACGCGGAGCCCCTCCGCGGTGAAGGCCGCCTCGTACTCCGGCAGCCGCGTGCCGCGGCGGAACAGCACCGTGACGTCGAGCGGGTCGCCGTCGGCGTCGCAAAACGTCCCGTCGGCGAGCCCCCGCGAGACGTGAGTCGCGAGTACGTTCGCCTCCCCGACCGCCTCGTCGGGATCTGCCCACGTCGCGGAGCCGGGGTGGCCGGCGCCGGCAAACGACGAGACGTGGACCGCGGTCCCGTCCCCGTCGTCGAGGTCGTCGCCGTCACGAGCCGAGACCAACCGCGAGTACGCGGCGTCGAGGTCGCCGAGGCCCCCGCGGGCCGGATCGTCGAACACCGGTTCGGCGATCGCGTTGATCCCGGCGGCGATGTCGGGTACGCATCGGTAGGTGGTGGTCGCTCTCCGGTTCTCGTGGGTGTCCCACTCCACGCCGAGATAGGTCCCCTCGGTCGTCGCGGCGGCGAACCACCGCGGGTCGGCGTGGCGCCACAGGTAGATCCCCTGAAGGGTGTCACCGCAGGCGAACACGCGCGAGTCGCTCGTCACGACGTGCGAGAGCGCGGCGTGCTGGACGGCGGAGACGTCCTGCGCCTCGTCGATGACCAGGCTCCGGATCCGCGACCGATAGATTCGACGGACCCGATCGCGATGGGAGTCGTCGATCGAGCGGAGCGGCTCCGGGAGATCCGACCGCTCGCCAGCTCCAGCGAAGTACGCGTCCACGAGGTACGCGACGTCGGTGTGGGAGATCGCGCCGTGCTCCCGAACTGAAGTCCGGTAGCGGGCGCGGTACGCCGAGAGGACGGCACAGAAGTCGTCGATGCGCGCGTCCCACGCGTCGTACAGGTCGCGGTCGGCATCGACTAGGCGTTCTCGGTCCGGACCGGCCACTGCCTCGCGGACCCGATCGCCGGCACCCGCGTCGGCTTTACTGCCGTCGAATTCGTCGCCGGTCGCGTCTCCGTCGCCCGTTTTTCCGGTGTTCGCGTCCTCGCCTTCGACGAACCGCTCGACCGACCGCACGATGTCGTCGAACGAGTCGGGTTTTCCCTCGGGGTACACCGCGTCACGCGTTCGCCTCAGTTCCGAGCGGAAGGCATCGGTCGAGAGGTGTCGATCGCGGCAGTACGTCAGTGCGTCCGCCAGCATCTCGTCGACGCTCTCGTCGTACTCGCCGTCGGGATACGCGGCCTCGAGACGATCGAGCCGCCGGGCGTGTTCCGGGTCGTCGCGGAGCGACTCGTCGCAGTCGCGGTGAACCCGTTTCAAGAGCGCGTCGTTCCCGACCGACGGCACCTCGTCGAAGCCGATATCGGCGGCGAACTCCCCGAAGACCCCGCGCAGGAATCCGTCGACGGTACCCGCGTATGGGGCCTGTCGCGTGCGCTGCTGGAGGTATCGCAGCTCCGCTTCGGAGACGTCGGCCGCGGCGGGAACGAGTTCGTGTTCGACGATCTCCCGTAGCCGATCGCAGATCGCTGGAACAATGTCGGCCGCTTCGTCGCGGTTGAACGAGACGACAGCGACGTGCTGTTCAGGCGTCGGGTCCCCGGCCGCGTATCGACGGAGGATGTCCTCGGCGGCGACGTGGTGAGCGACGACCGATTTGCCGGCTCCCGGCACGCAGTCGAGGGTGAACAGCCCGGCGTCGGACGCGAAGTAGGCCTCCCTGATCTCCCGCTGTGCGCCCCGCAACCGGACGAGGTCGTCGTCGTTGTTGTCGCCGGCGTCGCCGTCGCCGCCGTCATCGTCGTCGTCGCTGTCGCGGCCGTCGTCACCGTCGTCGCCGTTACTCATGATCTCCCTCCGGGTCCGCGTGGTCGCCCTCCGACGCGCCGCGGACGATCTCTCGAAGCTCCGGCGGAAGCTCTCGGTCCGTCCCGATCAACCGCCGTCGAGCATCTTCGGAAACGCGCCGCGTGTCGAGGTGGTCGAGCAGCGGGGAGCGGGCCACGTCGTCGCCGGTGAGGGTCCGAGTGTGACGAGTAACGACGACGCACTGCCCCGCCGCCCGGAGCGTGTCTACGAACTGATCGCGGTCGCGCCCGCCGACCCACGCCGGCTGCGGAGCGAGGGCTCCGGCCGATCCCTCACCCCGCAGGACCGCCTCCTGAAACTCCGGCTGGAGCACGGACTGCGCCGACCGTGGCCACCCCTCGGCTGTCAGCCCGACGGCGATCACGTACGGGACCTCGAGCGCCCAGATGTCGTTCGCCTCGAAGATGTCGAGCGCGCGGGCGTTCGAGTGCTCTCGGCGACCGGGGCGCTGCGTGGCGACCGCGCCGGCGAGATCGGCGGCAGCGTCCCACGAGCGCTCCAGCGACCCGTCCGCCAGCCGATCGGCGAACTTCCGTCGGAGCTGCCGAACGAGGGTGCGAACGCGCACGACCGCACGGGCGTCGGTCTCGGTGTCGAGCAGCGCCGGCGAGTCCGCGGGCTTCGTCTCCGGGAGCGCGGCGTCGGCGTATCCCTCGACCACCTCGCCGAGCAGCGAGGCGACCGATTCCGGCCCCGGGGGCGGGGCGGCGTCGAGCCATTCGGCGAATCGCCGAAGTCTGTCGTCGACGCCGTCAGTCGATTCGATCGCCTCGATCCACTCGGAAATCGGCCGCGGCCCGTCCGGAAGGATCTCTCTTGCTCGGTGTATCGCTTCGGGTTCGATCGGCCACCTCAGCGCCTGTGAGTCCGGCCCCGACGACCCGTCCGCTCCCGTCGGCGACCAACCGAACTCGAGCGGGCGCAGCAGCGTCTCGCGGTCCGCCGTCTCCCCGGCCAGCGCCTCGCATACCGCCTCGACGAGCGCGTACGGTCGGGTCCGGGTCACGCGGAGCTGCGTCCAGAACACCGGTGCGATCCCGTACTGGAGCGCCGCCCGAAACAGCGCCTCCTCGTACGGGTCGAGATCGCGGACGACGACGGCGATATCCCGGACTGGAACTCCCCGATCCCGGAGCGCGGCCGCCATCGCCATCGCGCTGCGCGCCTCATCCCGACGTGTCGGGGAGGCGATCTCGACCGCCGGCACGTCGGGGGCGTCGATCGGTCCCGAGAGCGCGAGCCGGTCGGATCCGGTCATTCGAACACCTCCGTGCCGGGGTCACCGACGGCAAGGAGGTCGGAGACTCGGCGCCGGAGGTACTCCCCAGTCCCCTCTCGGAAGTGGACGTCGACCGCAAGCGACGTGGCGGTCAACAGCCCGTTGACGAGGTCGGTGTGGGGCGCCGACAGGCTGGAGAGCCCGAGCAGGGTGAGCCGGTCTATCTCCGGGTACGCCTCCGCCCACGCCGACCCGTTCGTCGCCGTGATCGACCGGGTCGCACGGCGCAGGAGGGCGGTCTCTGAAACCGCCTCCGTGGTTCGGTCCCGTAGCTCGCGTTCGATGCCGAGCCCGGCGTCGAGGAGGTCCTCCGCCTCGTCGCCGATCGGCTCGTCGAGCGCGGCGGTCGTCTCGGTCCACGCTGCGATCCGGTTCGGGTGGAAGTTCGTGATCGCCTCTACCTCGGTTCGGATCTGTTCGACCTGGCGGGGATCGCGCGACGACACCCCGGTCGGAAGGAGGAGATCCGCAGGAACCGCCGACTCGGCAGGCCCGAGGAGCGACCGGATCAGCGAGAGGCGATCGACGCGGTCGACGGCGGCGGTCGGACGACTCGCCGCCTCCAAGACCGTGGTACAGAGACCGACCGGGTCCGCGAAGCGGAAGGCGTCGTTCGGCAGCCGCGCCTCGCGGAGCCGACGCTGGACGTTCCGCTGGTGAAGCTCGACCGGAGACACGACGAGTTCGGTCGGGGTCGGGCGCTGTCGAGCCCGCTCGAACAGCCGCCCTTCTTCGCCGACGTGAAGCGTCAGCCGATCGGGGATCTCGTCGTCGCGTGTGCGTATTCCGTCCATTTGCTGTGGGCGACAGTTCGTCAGGCCGGACCGTACAGCGTCCTCCCTCGAACCGTTGTCGGTCGACGACGTGTTTTTATACGTTCGGTCAAGCAGATACGCTAACACGATGCCACGCGAACAGTACCAAACGAAACTGGAGAAACTTCGCGACGACGTGCTCTACATGAGCGAGGTCGTCGCCGAGCGGCTCCGGATGGGCCTCGACGCCTTAGAGCGACAGGACGGCGAACTGGGCGAAGAAGTCATTACGGGCGACGCCGAGATCAACGATCTGTATCTCGAACTGGAAGGCCAGTGTACGGATCTCATCGCGCTCCAGCAGCCGGTCGCGGGCGACCTGCGGTTCATCGCGGCATCGTTCAAGATCATCACCGATCTCGAACGGATCGCCGACCTCGCGACGAACCTCGGCGAGTACGCCAAGCAGGCCGACCGAGAGGTGTTCCCCGACGTCGACGTGCAGCGCATCGGCGACGACACGCTGGCGATGTTGGAGGACGCGATGGCCGCCTACGCCGAGTCGGATCACGAGCGCTGCTTCGCGGTCGCCGAGGCCGACGACGAGATCGACGCCGCCTGCGAGGCCGCGAGCGACCTCGTCGTGCGCGATCTGATCGAGCGCGACGAACTCCGCGAGGAGGCGGACATCGAGGGGACGATGCAGAACGTCTCGCGGCTCCTACTCACGATCCGGGACCTCGAACGCGTCGGCGATCACGCGGTCAACATCGCGGCGCGCTCGCTGTACATGATCGAGAACGACGACGAGCTGCTGTACTGACCGCCGTGAGCACCTACACCACCGAGATCGACGTTCGCTTCCGCGACATCGACGCGATGGGTCACGTTAACAACGCTGTCTACGCGACGTACCTCGAGCAGGCGCGGACCGAGTACTTCAGAGACGTGCTCGACGCCGACCTCTCCGCGCTGGCGACGGTGTTGGCGTCGGTGTCGATCGACTTCCGACGCCCGGTCGAGCTGACAGACGCGGCTGTCGCCGTCGAGATCGGAATCGACGAACTCGGAACGTCTAGCGTGACGATGACCCACGAGATCTGCACCGGCGACGAAGTCGTCGCCGAGGCCGAGGCGACGCTCGTGAGCCTCGATCCGGACTCCGGAAAGCCCGCCCCCATCCCCGACGAGCACCGGTCGACCATCGAGTCGTACCACGGTATCTGACGGCCGCGGCTTCGCCGGTTCGGGGACCAGACTCCCACCGGCGACACCCTACCTTCTTGCCGTCGCGCGCCGATAGGCTGTCTATGTCACTCCGACTGTACGCCCTCGACGGGTGTCCCCACTGTGAGGCGGTATCCGACGCGCTCGATGAGGGGAGCATCGCGTACGAGACTGAATGGGTCGACGCGCTCCACTCCGACCGCGACGAGGTGAAGCGGGTCAGCGGTCAACGCGGCGTCCCGGTCCTGATCGACGAAGAGCGCGGCGTGACGATGCCGGAGAGCGCGAACATTCTGGAGTACGTCGAGCGGAGCCTCGCATGACCATCTACACCGGCCGCGGCGACGATGGCGACACCGATCTCCGGGACATGAGCCGGGTGTCGAAGGCGAGCCCCCGGATCGAGGCGTACGGGACGGTCGACGAGGCGAACGCGCTGATCGGTACGGTGCGCCCGACCGGACACGACGATCTCGACGAGCTGCTGGAGACGATCCAGAACCATCTCCACGTCGTGCAGGCGGACCTCGCCAACCCGGATCCCGACCCCGACGATCCCGCCGTCGAGTCCCGACACGTCGAGACGCTCGAAGAACACATCGACGCGCTCGACGAGGAGCTGGAGCCGCTGCGGTCGTTCATCCTCCCCGGCGGCGGCGAGGCGGGCGCCCGGCTCCATCACGCCCGCACGGTGACTCGGCGGGCGGAGCGCCGGACCGTCGAACTGGCGCGCTCGGAGCCGATCAACGAGGCGGTGGTCACCTACCTCAACCGGCTCTCCGACCTGCTGTTCACGCTCGGTCGCGTCGCGAACGCGCGCGACGGGGAGCCCGAGGAGTCGCCCTCGTACTGATCACGCTCTCGTACTGATCGCTCGTTCCGGTTTTCTCGCCCGTTTTCCCGTCCGTTTTCTCGGCGTCGACCCACGCGACCGACGATTTTCGAGCCGGCAACGACGCGATCGCACAAATCTGTCCTCTCCGCACAGCCACAAAGAATATATCCGTCGCATCCCGAAGGACAGATATGAGCAAACACTTCGAAGACGCACGGTACTACCTCGGTCGCGCAACGGAACACGCGAAGGCGGGCGTGAAAGAGGAGTTGGAGCCAGTCGAGGCTCGGGTGAAGGATCTCGTCGGCATCGAGGACGAGGAGGAAGTACCGGAGCCGTCGCGGCTCGATCGGCTGCAGGCCGACCTGAAGCAGCTGGAGGAGCGCGCGGAGGGCGAGGCTCGCGAGGCGGTGGCGTCGGCGCGAGAGCGCGTCGCCGAGTACCGCGGCCGTGACGCCGCGACGGCGGAGTAGGGTAGCCCGGTCGGACACGGTCATCCACTTTTACAGCGTGTATCCACAACAGCGTGCCGCTTCGATGTCGGGACGACGACGTACTCGATGTCGGCGCGCTCGAACAGCGTCCTCACCCGTTCGATCCCCGTTTCGGCGTCGACGTCGGTCGCGCGGTAGTGCCGGATCGGGTGCCGGATCCATGAGGGCTCCCAGTGCGCGTACACGTCAGTCGTCTCGCGGTCCGAGCCGACGAACAGCGCCAGGTGCAGCTGTCGGTCGCTCGCGAGCACGCCGTCGGGGTATCGAACCCAGCTCGCGACCGACGTTTCCGGCGGCGTGGCGTAGTCGCGGAACTTGAGCGATGAGACGAGGTTGCGAACGAAGCCGAGCCGATGGAGCCGCGCCTCGACGATCGGGTACGGCTCCCGGAGCGTGAACGCGTACTGGTCGCGGGGCGTTTCCCGTTCCGCGTAGAGGCCGATCGCCGACAGCGGGAGGTGGAGCAGGCTCGTCGCGTGTTGGCGGAGGCGTTCGAGGAACCGGAGTTCGTGGGGCATGACGTGCTGGTTCGGACGCTCGGCCGATGAATCTTCGCCGTAAGGTAACTCTTAAGGCTAGCGGTCGGATACGTCGGAGTGAGCGGGTTGGTGGTCTAGCCAGGTTATGACGGCTCCTTCACACGGAGCAGGTCGGCGGTTCGAATCCGCCCCAACCCATTTCTGTCGACACCGCAACTGCGAGCGACAGCGAGCAGTCCGTGTCGACAAAATGGTGCTGCGGATTCGAAGCAGGGAACGAAGCGAGCGCCAGCGAGCGGAGTGACTGGGGTTCGGATCCGCCCCAACGTTCGTTTTCTTGCCGCCGTTGAACTCGTCAACCAGCGACGGATTCGGCGTGGCGTTAGGACCCGATCGTCACGCCCGCGACCCGGTCACGCCTCCCGTTCGAACTCCGGATCGAACAGCCGTGCCGACATCGGCGCCGGGTCGCCGTCAGTGAGATTGTACGCCGAGAAGTCGGTGACGCCCGCCTCGCGGAGCAGGTCTTCGTCGTAGAAGCTGTTTCCCGTGCACTCCGACGGATCGCGAGCGAGGATTTCGAGCACCGCATCGGAGACGACCTCCGGGGTGCGCCAGTCGTCCTCGGTCCCGAGCCCGAAGTAGCGGGTCGCGCGGGTGTCGATGGTCGTCACCGGCCAGAACGTGTTACAGCCGACGCCGTCGCCCGCCAGTTCCTCGGCGAGCGAGAGCGTGATGAACGACATCCCGAGCTTCGACCACGCGTACGGCGCCTTCCCCGGCGAGCGGTCGGTCACGACCGGCGGCGAGTTGGACAGCAGCCACGCCTCGTCGAGCCCCGCGAGGTGGTCGGCGAACGCGTGCGCGACGAGATGGGTCCCGCGGACGTTCACCTCGGTCAGGAGATCGAACCGGTCGGCCGGCAGGTCGGCGATATTCGCGAGTTGGATGGCGCTCGCGTTGTTGATGACGATGTCGACCTCGCCGAAGTGATCGATCGCCTCCTCGACGACCGCCTCGACGCGGGCCTCGTCGCGGAGGTTGAGTTCGAGCGCGAGCGCCTCAACCCCGCGGTCGCGCACCTCGCGGGCCGTCTGCTCGATCGAGCCCTCGAGCTCGGAGTCGTCGTCGTCGGTCGTCTTGCCCGTCGAGACGATGTTACAGCCCCGGTCGGCGAGCACGAGCGCGAGCTGCTTGCCGATGCCGCGGGTCGTCCCGGTGATGAACGCCGTCGAGCCTGAGAGATCTGGAGCTGCAGGTGCCATGCCTCCCAGTTCGCCCGACCGAGGGATAATACTCGGTGTCGACGCCGCGTGGTCGGCGCTGTCCGTGTTGATCGGAGCCGAGAGAAACAGCTATTCTGTCGAGACGCGCCACGTCGTCGCACCGGTGTACGACCACTTCTCGATCTCGAGGTCTTGCATCGAATCCCGTAGCTGCACGATCAGCGTGCCGATCTCTTTCGGAGAGAGGTCCACGTCGTCTGCGATGAACTTCGCTTTGAAGTACGTCTCGCCGTCGGCCGCCTCCTCGCGCAGGAACGCGGCGAGTCGGTCGGCCTTCGAGGCTGTCGATTCGGTGGATTGCTCAGTGGACTGCTCGGTCGTCTGCGTGAGAGATTGAGTGCTACTCATGCGTGGGTGGAGGGAATGTCGTTTGAGGAGGTGCCGTGCTCGTGGCCGACCACGACACACGCCATGTGGACGGCGATGAGCGCGAGCGCGCTCCAGGTCTCGAAGCCCATCGCGCCGTACGCCGCGGGGACGTACGCGAGCGGGAGGATGACCGCTGCCCAGAACGCCGCGGCGCGAACGCCCGCGATCGCTTTGTTCCGGCACGCTGTCGACAGGCTGGACCCGATCCGAATCGGCGCCCGAATAGATGAGGGGGACGTTTGGCTTGACATGTGGAACACCGTCTTCGCTCGACGCGTGGAGCGCCGGTAGCATATAAGGGCCAGAGCGTTGTCGCGTCTTCAGCCGGATTACCGACTTCTGCGGTGAGTTTCTGACCGTTCACCGGTTTCACAGACCGTTTAAAACTCGTCTAGAGATAAGTAGAAAATTTATGATTGTCTCTGATCCGTTAATATCTGATATCGGTAGTGAGCGGCCAAATGGCATCGGCTACCGCAACCCCCGTCTCCGGGACCCGTTCATCGCGGGCGACCAGTCGCGCGCGATCAGAGCCGGTCACTCGTCCGCCGAGCGGACTCGGTCCGCGATCGCCGTGACGGTTCGGTACTCGGCGTCCGAGTACGCGATGACGCGCGCGTCCGTCAGCGTCGTCGAGTCGTACGCGTCGATCGTCTCGCAGACACACCGGGCGCCCACCTCGAAGTCGAGGCCGGCGGCGCCGGTACCGAGGACCGGCACGACGATCGACTCACAGCCGAGCTCGTCGGCCCGCGCCACCGCGTTTCGGGTCGCGTCGCGGACTGAGTCGGCTGTCGCGCGACCGTCGCCGTAGTGCGGCATCGCGGCAGCGTGGATCACGTGGTCGGCGTCCAGGTCGTACGCGTCGGTGACGGCGACCCCGCCGAGGTCGACGGGGCCCTTTGAGACGGCTTCGTCGTTTATCGGTCCCCCGGCGTTTCGACGGAGTGCGCCGGCGACGCCGCTCCCCATCTGCAGGCTGGTCCCGGCGGCGTTCACGAGCGCGTCCGCGCGCTGTTCGGCGATGTTTCCTCGGATCACGTCGAACTCCATGTGCGGCCTGTTCGTCGGCGAGCCGGTAACGCTGACGGCCGGACAGCGGCCACAGGAGTGAGCGAGATGGCGTGAGTAAGTCATATTACGTTCTGGCGGTTAGCATACGACATGATACGCACTCGCCGACGTGGTCCGGTCTCGACCGGAGCGGGAGGCAGTCGACCGTGAGCCACCACCTCGACGAGATCGACCGGCAGATCATCCACGCGCTGATGTCGGACGCGCGGAACACCTCAGCGCCGATGATCGCGGAGGACATGAACGTCTCCGCGGGGACGGTCCGAAACCGGATCGAGCGGCTGGAGGAGGCGGGCGTGATCCGCGGGTACACGGCGATAATCGACTTCGAGCAAGCCGGCGGACGACTCACATCGGTGTTCATGTGTACCGTCCCCGCGGACGAGCGGGAGCGACTGGCGCTGGCGGCCCGGTCCATTCCGGGCGTGATCAACGTCCGCGTGCTGATGGCGGGGCGTCGCGACCTCCAGGTGGTCGCGGTCGGCGAGGAGACGAGCGACCTCCGCGAGATCGCGCGCGCCCTCTCGGGACTCGACATTCGCATCGAGGACGAAGAGCTGCTCCAGACGGAGCTACATACGCCGTACTCCCGGTTCCTCAACGACGACACCCGACAGTCGGTGGTCACCGACACCGTCACCCTCGCAGACGGGACCGCCGTGATCGAGGTGTGCGTCACCGCCGACGCGCCGATCGTCGGTCAGTCGCCGTCGGAGGCCCGCGACGACGGGCTCCTCGCGAACACGGTCATCGTGACGTCGATCGAGCGTGACGGGTCGATCATCCATCCGGTAGACGACACGGCGATCCAGCCGAACGACGTGGTGACCGTGTTGCCGAAGGAGGCGTCCGACGAAGACGTCCTCGACGCGTTCCTCGCCGACGAGGACGAGGCTCCGTCGGCGACGTCGTGAGTCTCCCCCGTTTATTGTTCCGGGGGCGCAACCGTCAGCCATGGCAGACACGATCCTCGTCCCGCTCGAACTCCCCGACCCCGAGCCGCTGTCACCGGTGCTGATCGAGGACTTGGCTTCGCTCTCAGTCGTGATCCTCGGTCATTACGACCTCCCCGAACAGACGCCGGCGAGCTCCGCGCGCGAACAGTTCGGCGAGGACGCGCAGGCGACGCTCGACGAGATCGCAGACGCGTTCACCGAAGCCGGTGCGTCTGTCCGGACACGACTGGTGTTCGGCAAGGACCGGGCGGCCGCTATCCAGCAGGTCGCAGCCGAAGAGGACTGTGCCGCCGAACTCGACCCCGCTCCGACGGAGGGGATCGGCCGGATTCTCGTGCCGCTCCCGGACGTCGCCGAGTTCGATCGCCTTCCGACCTTCGTCCGAATCTTGAACGAGGACTCGACCCAGCAGATCACCCTGTTCCACGTCGTCGAGGGAGATGAACGCCGCGAGCAAGGCGAGGCTATCGTCACCGAGACGCGGGAACGCCTGATCGAGGACGGATTCGACGCCGACTCAGTCGACACGTTGGTCGTCGAGGGCGACGAACACGACGAGGAGATCCTCCGGGTCGCGGCCGAGTACGACGCGGTCGTGATGTACGAGCCGGAATCGCGCCTCGGCGATCGACTCTTCGGGACGCTCGCGGACCGAATCGCCAATGACACCGACGACCCGGTGGTCCTCGTTAACCGGGACTACTGATCCTCTGAGACGTCGACCGTCGTCCCGTTTTCGCCTACTCACTCTGGTTCCGTTGAGGCGATTCCGTCGTCCTCATCGCCGTGCCGGGCCCGAAGGATCGTCCCGATCGCTCCGGTTCGATCCGTTCTGGACCGGCCGTACACGAAGTACACGAGCGCACTCCCGACGACGATCGCGACCGCTCCGAGAATGGGAACTGTTCCCATCTGTGTGAGCAGCGCGATGCCGGCGACGAAGCCGAACACCTGAACGAACGGATACCCGGGCGCCTTGAACTCCGGTTCGTATGAGGGCACGTCAGCCACGCGGAAAGCGACCAGCGCCATGTTTTCGAACGAGAAGACGAGGATCTGGAACGCGCTCGCCAGCTTCGCGAGTTCGATCACCGGGACGAACGCGATGAGCAGCAGCAGCACGATCCCGGTGAGCAGCACGGAGTTCCGCGGGGTCTTGAACCGCTTGTCAATCGTCTGCAGTGCGGGCGGTAAGAGGTCGTCGCGGCTCATCGCGAGCGGGAACCGTGAGGAGGAGAGGACGCCGGCGTTGGCCATGCTCGTGAGCGCGATGACGGCGATCACGGAGATAAATAGCACTCCGACGCCGCCGAGCAGCGCCCCCGCTCCGTCGGCCATCGGCGTGAGCGACGCCGTTCCGCCGGGGCCGCCTGTTTTCAGCACCTCCGGATCGCTCAGGCCGATGATCGCGCCGACCACCGCGATGTACAGGACCGTCATGATCCCCATCGAGCCGAGCATGGCGCGCGGGAGATTCGTTCCGGGGTCTTTCACCTCCTCGGCGACGCTCGCGATCTTCGTCACGCCCGCGTAGGAGACGAAAACGAAGGCGGCGGCCGTAATGACGCCGCCGTTCCCGTGGGTCGTGAAGGGAGTGTACCGAGCGGTATCGACGACGAACCCGGCGTTGACGACGTAGGCGAGCAGGCCGGCGACGACCAGCGTGACGATGACCGCCTGTATCTGGCCGCTCATCTTCGTCCCTGAAATGTTTAACGTGACGACGAGAACCGCCAGCGCCAGCGCGACGTACACCACCGCGCCCTGCGAGAGCGGCGCGAAAAGGAGCAGATACGCGCCGAGTCCGACGAGCGCAAACGAGCTCTTGAACACCAGCGAAAACCACGCGCCGATCCCCGCGATCGTCCCGAACAACGGCCCGAGCGCCCGGTCGATGTAGAGGTACGTCCCCCCGGACTCCGGCATTGCCGTCGCCATCTCGGCTTTCGATAGCGCGGCCGGTAACACGACGAGCGCGGCCAGCACGTACGCGAGGATCACCGCCGGCCCGGCCTTTTTGTACCCCAGTGCCGGCAACACGAAGATCCCGCTCCCGATCATCGCACCCATGCTGATCATCATCGTCGGGTACAACCCGAGACTCCGATCCAGATCGTGCTGGCCCATACGTGTACTCCGTATCAATGGCTACCTCGGTATATGGCCTTCGGAATGCCCAATATAGATGGGTCGAATTTACGTATCCGAAAGCCGAATGCGAAACCCATCGGGATCGACAGACCGGCTCGCCGCTCCATCGACGACGACTACGAATCGTCTCGCCGGTCGTTGTCTTCGGTCACTTCTTCGACTTTCTCGTCGACGGTCCTCTCAACGGTTTCCTCGACTTTCTCGTCGACCCTCTCGCCGACGGTCTTCTCGACGGTTTCCTCGACCTTTTCTTCGACCTTCTCATCGACGGTCTTCTCGACGGTCTCCTCGATCGTTTCTTCGACCTTTTCGCCGACGGTCTTCTCAACGGTTTCGCCTACTGTCTCTTCGACGGCCTCGCCCACCGTCTCTTCGACCTTCCCCGTTACCTCCTCGCTGACGGTGTCGCTGACGTCGTCGGCGACCTCGCTTACCTCCTTGTCGACGGTGTCGCCGACGGTCTTTTCGACCGTCTCTTCGACCTTTTCTCCGACCGTCTGCTCAACCGTTTCGCCGACGCTCTTCTCTACCTCTTTGCTGACCGTATCGCCGACCGTCTTCTCTACCTCTTTACTGACCGTATCGCCGACTGTCTTCTCTACCTCTTTACTGACCGTATCGCCGACGCTCTTCTCTACTTCTTTACTGACCGTATCGCCGACGCTCTTCTCTACCTCCTTGTTGACCGTATCGCCGACGCTCTTTTCGACCTCTTTGCCGACCTGATCGGCGACCTCGCGGGTCATCCAGTCGGGGTCGAATCGGGCCATCTTCCAGACCACGTGGACCACGTAGGAAGCGAACACTCCGATCCCGAACGCGATGCCCACGTTGTTCACGTCTAGCGTCGCGATAAGGCCGATCGACAGAATGATCAGCGCACCGTACGCGAGGTCCGTGAGCGCGTCGACGCGAGCCGGACTTACCATCCCTGATCCCCCTCTGCGGTCGCGTCGCATCCGCGCGTCGGACGGCCGCCGCGACTCTGATTGAGCGTAGCGTGCATTAGTACGTCTACGTATCCGGGCTGAGGGGCTAAAAGCCCCGCTTCACGGCCGCGACGCTCACGAGGGCCCGAGGAGCGCGTTTGTCGGCCGTGACCGGCGGAGCGCGGTCCTTTTGTGGCGGATGGCCGAACGCGGGGTATGGATATCGAGGAGGGCGGTCTCACCGTCTCTGTTCCGGAGGCCCGCGACGGGGCCAGCGAGGGCACCGGCGGCGGGGTCTTCTTCAACCCCACCCAGGAGCTGAACCGGGACGTGACCGTCGCGGTGCTGCGCGCGTACCGCGACCGCGAGCCGCGCGCGGCGTCGTACCTCGACGCGATGGCGGCCTCGGGGATCCGGGGCGTCCGCGCCGCCGCCGAGGGGTACGACGTCACCTGCGCCGACGTGGACCCGGACGCGGTCGAACTGGCCGCCGAGAACCTCGCTGCCAATGACCTGGACGGCGAGACCGTTCACCGCGACGTCAACGCCCTGCTGTACGAGAACGTCTTCGACGTCGTCGATCTGGACCCGTACGGGACGCCGATCCCCTTCGCGGACGCCGCGCTCGCGAACGCGCGCAACCTCGTCTGCGTCACCGCGACCGACACCGCGCCCCTCTGTGGCGCGCACCTGAACAGCGGGATCCGCAAGTACGGCGCGGTGCCGCGCAACACCGACTATCACCCGGAGATGGGACTCCGGACCCTGATCTCCGCGCTGGTTCGGACCGCCGCGCGTTACGACAAGGCGGCCCGCCCGGTCGTCTCGCACGTCTCGCGCCACTACGCGCGGACCTACCTCGAACTGGAGTCGGGTGCCCAAGTGGCCGACGACTGCATCGACGACCTCGGGTACGTCGACAACTGCGAGGACTGCCTCTGGCGCGAGCCGACGCACGGGCTGATCGCGGACCCCGTCGACGCCTGCCCCGTCTGCGGGAGCGACCGCGTGCTCACCGCCGGCCCGCTCTGGCTCGGTCCCGTCGCGGACGCCGACTTCGCCCGCGCGGTCCGCGAGCGCGTCACCGATGACATGGGCGAGGCGAAGCGCGCCCGGAAGCTGCTCGGAACGGTCGCGCGCGAGATCGACACCCCGACCCACTACGACCAACACCGCCTCTACAAGGAGTGGGGCGAGCCCGCCATCGGGATGGACGAGTTCGTCGAGCGCCTGCGCGGGGCCGGCCACGAGGCGAGCCGCGCGCACTACCGGGGCACAGCGGTCAAGAGCACGGCGTCGATCCCCGAGATGCGAGACGCGATCCTCGGCAGCGACGGCGCCTGACAGCGCAGTCACGTCTCGGCTCGGCACTCCCCTCCACCCGCCCCGTTTTTGTCGCCGTCACCCGAATCCGCCACCATGTCTCGCCACTCGATCGCCGCGCTCGGGACCGTCCGCCGCGTCGTCGACGTCGCGATCGACCGGCAGGTGACGTTTCTCGCTGCCGCGATCGCCTACTACGCGTTCGTCTCGCTGATCCCCGCGCTCCTGCTACTCGTCGTCGTCGCGACCGCCGTCTTCGGCGAGGTCATCGCCAGCGAGCTCCTGACGGCGGCCGGTGACTTCCTCACGCCTACCGGCCGGGAGACCATCGCCGCCGCGATCTCCTCGGCGGGCGGTCGGACCGGCGCGAGCGTGTTCGGCGTCGTCGTGCTGTTGTGGTCGACGCTGAAGGTGTTCCGCGGGCTCGACACCGCGTTCGCCGAGCTGTACGGCGTCAAGGAACCGCCGGACTTCGTGAAACAGCTCACCGACGCCGGCTCGGTCGTCCTCGCCGTCGGCGTCGGCATCAGCGTGATGGTCGTCGTCGGCGGGTTCGTCGCAGCCGCCGACGCGGTCCCGGCCGTCGAGACGGCGAGCATCCTCGTATTACCGGGACTGCTCGCGGTCGTCTTCCTCCCGATGTACTACCTGCTCCCCGAGCCGGATATCGGCTTCCGAGAGGCCCTCCCCGGCGCCGCCGTCGCCGCGGTCGGATGGACGCTACTGCAGGCCGGCTTCCAGGTGTACGCGGCGAGCGCCGGCCAGTTTCAACTGTACGGCGTCATCGGCGGGGTCCTGCTGTTCGTCACGTGGCTGTACCTCGCCGCCATCGTCGTCGTGGTCGGCGGCGTCGTCAACGTCGTGCTGGCCGGCCGCGACCAGGTCGCCCCCGCAAGCGGTGCCGGATTGGGGGGCGGGCCGACCGCGATCGACCACGGCGTGGACCGGCAGTTACAACACGCCCGCCACCGACGCACCGGTATGAACGGTGAGTCGGACGGCGCGGGCGACGCCGGCGACGAGGAGCGCCCGGCGGGAGCGCCGGACGTGGCGGCGCTAGAGGACGAGGTGAGTCGGCTACGGTCGGAGTTCGACGCGTTCGAGGATGACGTCGAGCGACGCACCGTCGACAAACCGGCCGTTGAGTCGGAGCTGAAGCGGTACGTCCGGTCGCAGATGCGGCGCGGCCACGCCCGCGGCTGGGGCCCGTACCTCGTGCTCCTGTACGGCACGGTGCTGATACTCGGCGCGTTCTCCTTCCTCGACGGGCTCTACGCCATCGCCGCGATGCTCATCCTCGGGCTGTCGACGCTCGGGCTCTACACGCTCTTTATCGTCGTCGGCATCGGCCTCAACCTGCTCGAAACGCCCGGCAAAGCGCTCGATTACGCTCGTAACCGTGGCGACGACTAACCGGGCGATCAGCTCGTGACCGGACTCGTCACCGCCGAGCGCGGGATCGGTGAGATTCCTCTCGTCGACGCGCTCCCGGAGGTCGTCGTCGTCGCCTTCGCCGCCGTCACCCACCTCGCGGACCCGTGGTTTCTGTTCGGGCTGTTGGCGGTCGGCTACTGGTTCGCGAGCGACCGGTTCGCGGCCGCGCCCCGACGCGCCGGTGCGACCGCGATCGCGGCCGTTACCTGCGCGTACGCCGCCACGGCGCTCGGGAAGGCGTGGTTCGCGGTCCCCCGCCCGCCCGGCGCGGTCGGTCCCGCAGACGTGCCGACGTGGCTCCCCGGCCTGCTGTCGGCGTGGTACGAGGCGCAGGTGCTCTCCGACGGCTTCGGCTTCCCGAGCGGTCACGCCACCGGCGGCGCGGCGGCGTACCTCGCGTTGGCGCTCGCGTACGACCGGGCGTGGACGGCACAGAAGCGGCTTCTCGCCGCCGTCGCGGTGGCCGTCGCCGTCGCGGCCTCGCGGGTCGTCATCGAGGTCCACTACCTCGTCGACGTCCTGGCGGGGCTGGCCGTCGGCGCCGGCGTCGTACTCGGGGCGCTGTGGCTCGCGGGCGACCCGCGGATTCGTGGGGGCATGGAAGAAACGGATGCCCGCGACGCCACCGTCGCGCTCGATCCGACCCTGCCGTTCCTGCTCGCGGCGGTCGTCTCGATCGGCGCGCTGGTCGTCGCCGTCGCGGGCGGGTACACCGGCGAGGTCGTCGAGGCCGGAATCGGGATCGCCACCGGCGCCGGCGGCGCGATCGGCTGGCGCCTCGTCGACGGCGACGAGCCCGCGGTCCCGGTCCGGATCGCGGTCCCCGCGCTCGCCGTCACCGGCGGACTCTGGGTAGGCGCGTACGCGCTCTCGGAGTCGCTCGCGGTGACGCTAGCCGCGACGACTGCCGCCGTCGTCGCCGTCGTCGCGCTGCCCGCGCTGCCGGAGCGGATCGAGCGGCTGTCGGGAACTCGGAACTGAGCGGTGTCGCTGGCGTCTGTTTATAAGTGATCGCTGACCACGCGGTGGTGAGTAATACGGCGCTAGCCGCGACGACTCGCACGGCTCGCTGCGGCCCTCAGGGATCGACCCGCATCAGCCACGCCTCGGGGTCGTCGAGTTCGGCGCTCGTCGGGAGGTGTTCGGGGCGCTCCCAGACGGCGCCGGCCGCCTCGATCCCGCGGGCGTCGACGACGTGCCGGAAGAAGGCGGCGCCTTGTTCGTACTGCCGGCGCTTCAGTCCCAGCCCGAGCAGCCGGCGCGCGAGCCGCTGAACCGGGCCGCCCCCGCCCCGGCGCTCATCGAGCTTCTGACGGAGGTCGGCGTACTCGCCGTCGAAGGCGCGGTCCATCAGCACCTCGGCGTACCCCTCGACCGCCGTCATCGCCGTCTGCAGCTCCGCGAACGGCTCGGTGTCGAGGGCGTCGACCGGCAGCCTGCCCGCGGTCAGTCCCCCGCGGCCGCCTGACCCGCCTCTGCCGGTGAACCCCTCGATCCCGCGCTCGACCCGCGACTCGAGGTATTCGGGGAGCCAGGGCGCCGCGCCGAACTCCGCCGCGTGGGTCACCTCGTGGAAGGCGATCCAGCGTCTGAAACGCGGGAAGTCGACGTCGAGCGACGCCGCGACGGCAACGATGTTCGGGTGGACGAAGTAGAGCCCGTGGTCGGCGTCGGGCTCGTCGGCCAACAGGAGCGGGTCGTACTGTCCGAGCACGTTGCGCGCGAGAAAGCCGAGCGTAAACGCCATCGAGCCGGTGTTGACGATCCGCGAGAAATCTCGCGCGAATCCATGCGTGAGATCGCCGGTCGGGAGTCCCGCGGGCTCGCCGGTCGGCTCGACGACCTCGCCGACCGATCCACCACCGACCACCCCCTCGCCGCGACCGGTCGCGGTTCCCTCCTCGCCGTGATCCGTCGCAACCGCTTCGATCGGCGCCATCACGTTCCGGAACGTGTCGATGCTGGCGTCGATCCAGTGGTGGCGGTTCTGGACCTCGATCGCGTCGGGCACGTCGAACTCGATACCGGCCACCTCGCGGAGTCTGGATCGGGCGTCGCGCACGTCGGCCGCGTACCCGGCCCGCTCCGCGTCGGTGAGCGCGAGCGGTCCCGGATCGGTGCTCGCCTTCGCGGCCGCCGCGGCCCGGTCCCAGTCGACGACGCCCGGTCCGCTGGCCTCGGAGACGGTCCGGAGGCTTCGGAGGATATCCATACCGACTCCTGGGGTGCGCGCCTCAAGTCCCTTGTGTCGATGGGGGCAACGTCGTCGAAGGGCTCCGCAGTCCCGTACCGGCGGTTTCTTGCCGAACGCCTGACAGACACGGGTATGCGCGACTCTCAGAGGGCGTTCCTCAACGACCTGCTCGCGACCGCCAGTCCGTCCGGCTTCGAGACGCCGAGTCAGCGGGTCTGGACCGACTACGTCCGCGGCTTTGCCGACGACGTCTCCGCCGACGCCTACGGCAACGCCGTCGCCGTCCACGAGGGGGACCCCGACGCGCCGACTATCGCCCTAACGGGCCACGCCGACGAGATCGGCTTCATCGTCCGTGACGTACTCGACGACGGCTTCCTGCGGATCGCCCGGATCGGCGGCTCCGACCGCACCGTCTCGAAGGGCCAGCACGTCACCGTCCACGCCGACGAACCCGTACAGGGCGTGATCGGCCAGACCGCGATCCACCTGCGCGACCCCTCGAAGGACGAGTACGAGGAGATCGCCGGCCAGTTCGTCGACATCGGCGCGACCGATGCCGATGAGGCACGCGAACACGTCGAGATCGGAGACCCCGTCACGTTCTCGACCGAGGTGGAGGAGCTGGTCGGCGACCGGATCGCCGCTCGCGGGGTCGACAACCGAACCGGCACGTGGGCGGCCGCCGAGGGGCTCCGCCGCGCTGCCGAACGCGACGTCGACGCCACCGTTTACGCCGTCTCCACGGTGCAAGAGGAGGTCGGACTCAGGGGTGCACAGATGGTCGGCGTCGACCTCGACGCGGTGGATGCATTCGTCGCCGTCGACGTCACCCACGCCACCGACAACCCCGATGTCGACGGCGAACACCAGGGACCGGTCGAGCTCGGAGCCGGACCCGTGATCGCTCGCGGGAGCGCGAATCATCCCGTCTTGGTCGACCTCGCGCGAGACGCCGCGGCCAACGATGGCATCGAGGTACAACTGCAGGCAACCGGTACGCGAACCGGTACCGACGCCGACGCTTTTTATACCGCCCGCGGAGGCGTCCCGTCGCTCAACGTCTCGATTCCGAACCGGTACATGCACACGCCGGTCGAGGTGATCGACACCGCTGACCTCGATGCCGTGGCTGACCTCCTCGCCGCAACCGCCGGCGGCGCGAGCGACGTCGCGCCCTTCGCCGTCGACGTCTGAGCGACCTGTCACCCCCTCGCGCCAAGGGACTGATCCACGATAAACCGGGGCATGGCAGGGTCGAAACGGAACTGTTTTACAATATCCTTCCATACCCGTAATTGCGTCAAACGGACGTGCGCTCTGGTGGTGTAGTCCGGCCAATCATATTGCCCTCTCACGGCAATGACCTGGGTTCGAATCCCAGCCGGAGCATCCTAATCCGACGCCTTCTCCCGATTTTTGCCGTGAACTAACCAGAGGGAAACCGATGTTCACGGGCAATACGACTCGAAAGGTGTACCGAACCCGCCGCTGTCTGGCGATTGGCAAAATCGAGGGGCAACGATCCGGGGTACCGCCGAGAGGGGCAGGCAATGAAAGACGCCGACGAGGCAACCGACCCCTTCGACGACATCACTCTGGTGCCCAACAACACCGAGGAACTCCTCAACGAACGGCAGTTTCTCGACTACCGAAGCGAGCGAGAGCACTGTCTCGACTGGCTGTTGACGTTCGGCAAAGAACCGGAGAGAGCGGAGGGCTACGCGAAGACGACGGTCTCGAACCGGGCGTACCGAATGGACCAGTTCTACCGGTGGGCGTGGGAGCAAGAAGACGGGTACACGACGAACCTGACACACGACCACGCCGACGGGTACCTGCGGTATTTAGCGGGCGAAGACTCGTCGAACGCTCACAAAGACGCGTGCCGGAAGGCCGTCATGATGCTGTACAAATGGCGGCATCACCAGCGCGGAGCCGACAAGTGGGAGCCGGAGATCACGTTCTCTCGGAAGAACCAGTCGACGACGCCGCGTGATTATCTCACTAGGCGGGAGCGAACCATGGTCCGCGACGCGTCACTCGAGTACGGGAGTATTCCGAGTCGAAGCAACACGTTCGGTGAGGAGCGAGACAAGTGGAATCGATACCTCGCACAGCGCTTCGAGAAGCCCAAAGAAGACGTTACTCCGGAAGACTGGGAGCGGGCGAACAGTTGGAAGATCCCGAGCATGGTCGGAGCCAGCCTCGACGCCGCGCTTCGCCCGATCGAAGTCGAGCGCGCGCGGACGACGTGGGTAGATGTCGAGAACGGCGTCCTCCGCATCCCGAGAGAGGAGTCCTCGAAAAACAGTGAGAACTGGGTCGTCGGGCTCAAAGAACAGACCGTCGAGATGATGGCTCGATGGCTCGATCAGCGATCGACGATCGAGAAGTACGACGACACCGACGCGTTGTGGCTGACGCGGCAGAGCAACCCGTACCAGTCGGCATCGCTGAGGCGAATCCTCCAACGGCTCTGCGAGATCGCGGACATCTCGACCGAGAACCGGCAGATGAGCTGGTACGCGATCCGGCACTCGACCGGGACCTATATGACGAGAGAAGAGGGGCTAGCGGCCGCGCAGACGCAACTACGCCATCGCAGCCCGGAGACGACGATGAAGTACGACCAAGTTCCAGTCGAAGACCGGAAGAACGCGCTCGACCGGATGGGCTGACCGACGGGGTGGTCAGTCTTCCTCGCCGCTGTTGAGGATCTGACTGACGACATCAACTTTTGCTTCATGCGTATCTGGGAACTCACCGTCGGCGTGGATGGTTCCGTCGCCCGTCTGAGTGACGATATCAGACGTATCGCTTGTCTCAGTCTGTGAACCGTTCTGTTCCGCCGTTTGGTGAGTGCCATCTTGCGGTTCGTCTTCGTACGGGTTGTACGACGGGTCTGCCGCCGAGATCGTGTCGGATGCGAGTAAGACGGCAGACGAAGAGGATCACGAGGAGACGGCCGACGACGTGACTGCGACGGATGACGTCCAGCAGCTGTTAGAGGAGGCGCTCGAGGCAGTGCGGGACGACGACGCCGAAGAGTAATCCGTTTTCAGGCGGATTTTTTGTGGTGTGTTCGTGGTCGTGGCGACGAAGGGGAACGTGTGTGGGTCGTATGTTGGGTACTGGTTTTGTTGAGATACCCTTCTTCAGATAGAGTCTCGTCCGAAACAGGTGGCCGCCGAAGAGTGCGAACCTACCATTAATAGATTCGACTCAGAATCAGCTACACATGCCCTCTTGTCCAGACTGTAATGTAGAGATGGAGGAGACGGAGCACAAGACCTCGTACAGAGGTGATGGGATACGCATCAACTCTGGTGGAGGTTTATTAGGTGCGCTCGATCTCAAAGGGAAATCTTTGACCTGCTACATCTGTCCAGAATGTGGCCTTGCCAGATTTCACGCTGATACCTGATTCAATTGTACTGAACGATTCGTGAGTCCCACAGATCGACCACAGCCGGGGTAGAATGTGTCACCTGTTGAGGATTTCAACAGAGCCGAACGAGTCTATTCGAGGTTTGATTTCATCCGAGATTTGATGAATCAACCGTCAGAACGAGCTTGCGAATGTCCCGCCGATCAACCTGCCAGATCTAAAAAAGTTCTTGCCTTCGTACGAGATCTACGGTGCATATCGGTCATAGATGTTTCCACCAAACAGATTGCCGATGTAACTCTCTATTTCATATCGGTTGTATAGTTCCGAAAGCCCTTTCAGAAATACAGTTGATAATTTAACGTGAACCGACGGACAGCCCTCCAGCTCGTCGGAACAGGTATCACTGCGGGAATCGCCGGGTGTTCGACTAGTTTAGATGGCACATCGACACCGGATCCACCTGCCTGTCCCGAAATCCCGGCGTATCTTCAGGCCGCGGAACTCAAGGGAAACCAGACCGTCGTCTGCAATCATCCGGACGTATCGGATCCACAGAACCAGTCACTGGTCGCAAATCCCCAAACGACATCGCTACCGGATGCAACGGTTGAGTTTACGCTGACGAACAGGCGTGAAGATGCTTACACTACGAACTTCTACCGATGGGGCCTGTACAAGCGCGTTGATGGCCAGTGGTATTCGGTCGTCCGACGATGGGTTGATGGGGGTGATTCAACGCTCGCTTCCGGCGAGACACACAGATGGACGTTCTCTATTGACAATTCGACACTCTCTAAACCTGTCGAGGTAGTCCGTTCGAACGGCGGCGAAACAATCCTTAGAGGACTTGGCGGTGGAACATACGCGTTCCTCCTTCCGGGATCGCACGAAGACGTAAGCATGGTAACTAACAGCGACAACATAATCAGCTATGCGACGTAGTTCACGATCGACGGTTCGCCCCTCGATTTAGTTCCAACAGACACCGTCACCGATGTGTCGCGTACTGGCGATACTGTCGAGGTAACGGTCGGGAACAACAACGCAAGAACAGAGTGGATAATCACCAGAACCACCGAGACACCACCAGGTCAAACGCCCCACGAGCGTATTATCACCGAACAGCTGTATGGTCGGCCAGCTCTTCGAAGCGCATTCGCCCATTTCGATGAGGATATTGAGCGTGTTGTCCTCCGCGCTCGGGGCGGCGGGCTTATCCCGGGAGGGTATGTGACGTTCGACGGGACGACATACCGCATTGAGAAGCAATTCGTGACAAACGAGCTATGACACCCTCTACTGTCCGGCAGTACGCGTCAGTCTCTAGTGTTAACACGGGAACTGAGTCATTCTCTCAGGCGTCGGAACGAGGCCAGAAGATTCTGTTCGAAAGGTGGTTATCCTCCCTCAAGCCGAGGTAGTGGTATGGCTGAGTGGGCGGCCAAGTAACCACAACGCTATCACGAGCAAGATGACGCCCGTCGCGCCAGTAATAGCCAGCGGCGTCGGGTTGTCTGTCGTGGCGACGAGTGGGCCGCCGACGAACGCGCCGAACGCCAGTGAGAAGAGTCCGATGATGAGACAGACACCACCGAGTGTCTGCAGCCAGACTGACTGTTCACTATTGCTGGCGCGAAGTTTTCGAGTGATTCCTGCACCACTAACAGCGAGCACGTACAGAAACAAGGGGAACGCTACTAGGTAGTATGGAGTGAGGACCGGGAGCGCGACCTCGACGAGGTCGTAGGCGACGATCAAGAGGTAGGGCGGAATCTGTACGGGTTGGAACGGGATGAATTTCAGGAGATACAGTGCCACGAGGATTGCGTAGGCGACGGCGACGTCACGGCCGAGGAGGATTTTTCGGAGTGTTTGACGGGGGACCATAGGTGACCGTAGACACGCGGAGATAGTAAAACTCCGGAGTCTTTCGAAGCGAAGGGGTGTGATGACTAGTCCGCGTCGTTGATGTAGAGGCCGTATCGGTGGAGCGTATCGTCGTACCAGAGATGATGGCCGTTCGAGGGAGTTTCGACGTGTTCGAGATCAAGTGCGTCAAGCAGATTCGTGTACTTCGTTGAGAGCGGTGTCGTTTCTTGAGACGTGTCTTGTGCGATGACTTTGGTTGTGTCCGTCCTATTCCAATGGAGATCACATTGGGGGCTCGATAACTGAGTTGACATCCCCCTCACACTAAAGGGAGAGGAGCCCCCGACGGATAGTAAGTATTCAATTGTGCTTGTTAATCGACAAAACTGCCGGATTCCTCGGATCTTAGCCACCTGAACGCATCCTCGCTACAGTCAAGTAGCGTTCCGAGATGGTCGGTCTCAGACGTTTTCAGCGAGCCGTGGGTGTCGTTTATGAATACTTGGACGGGTGCGAGTGGTGTGTTCTCGTCTTGGGTGCCATGCCAGGCGCGGATCGGAGTTGCTGTCTGTTCCGGGTCAAGCGTCTGAGATGCGAACGATCGATTCTCGCGCGCAACGGCCCGTGTGTCCTGTCGAAATGCCTCGTGAAAGTCCTCAGCGATTGCGTGGCCGATCGCATCCGATACGGATCGGTCGGTGTACTGTTGGACAATGGCTCTGGGCCCTGCAACGGCGGCGATTGCACTGGATACCCGGAAGAGGAGACGTACTGCGAAGGGGATCTTCGAGAGCATTGCGAGGCTGTTTTCGGCTGGCGGGACCACGGTACTGACGAGCCCGAGACGAGTCGCCCACTCGCTGGTCGCAGCTGCGAATGCGAACGGACCGCCACCCGAAAAGCCCATTACTGCAGCCCGATCAATCGACATCGAATCGAGAACCTCCGATAGATCAGCCTGCCAGTCCCACCACGTCCAGTCATCAGGGGGCGGCGACGAGCGACCGTATCCGGGACGGTCCGGAACGATGAGTCGGATTCCTTCGGCAGCTGCAACGTCCGAAAGCAGCGTTGCGAACAACCGGGAGCCGGGCGTTCCGTGATGGGCGACGACGGGAGGTCCATCGGGTGTGCCGCTGCAGGTGTAGGCAAGCGTTCGACCGCTTTCAAGAGTATACGTATCAGTTGAAGTGGAATTGGTTTCTTTCGTCATTGATTGTATTCCATGGGTGGTGTCTATGGTGCGACAGGACGCCGATCGGAAAGCTGATCACTTCTCATGTGGGCTTCGCTACTCAACCGTCACGGTCCCCTGGTTGTCGATTCCGATGTTAATCGCCTGAATCGGCCTGTCTTTGGACTCGAAGGTATGGCGTGTCGTCGTCGTCGTGTCCCCGTCGACGGTGACTGCAACCTCGTATTCGCCCGTTTGGTTGAATTGCACCATTTTGAGGTCCGATTCCGCGTCGAGGGTTCGCTCGTCGGAATACACCAAGCCCGAATCGTCAGAGATCTCCACGACGACAGCATGATTCGTACTATCCTGATTGACGACGATCACGTCTCTAGTGACATCGTCCTCGCTGAGAATCCCTGTACAGCCGGCACCGAAGGCGAGAGCTCCGACGAGAAGACCGAGTACGGCGAGTCGAGTTCTGTGGTTCACACGGTGGGCTTTCCGCCCGGCCCAGATAACCCACGGGTAAGGACATACTCGCGTTTTAGTGTTCCCAACCGGCAACATCGAGCAGTTCGACGTAGTAGTGAATCCGACGGTGTCGAGCAGGACAGAGCGCATACCAAATCGCGGCTTGCAGTCATCCGTGAGCGGCAAGTCCGACTTCGGACTGGCCCACCGGCCAATTTGGGCCACCAACAGCCCGACGACGGCCTGTAGTTACGGAGAATTGAGGAGAAAGCCTCGCCGTTCACAGTAGTTGCCGAACCTCTCAACACAGCGCATATCGAAGGTGCTGCTCGTCGAACTCGGCGCATTCCAGTTATATACTCCTTTATCGGGTATATGTACGTAGATCGTCGTTCACACGAGATCGATGGCTGAAACGAACTGATTCGGCAACTACTGTTCACGGCGGGGATGAATCCGACAAACCCTCCACGAACCACGTTCGACGTGCCAAAAGGATGTTTTACGTAACCTGAGACATATTTAACGGTAACCGAGGCGGTCTACCCGCCCCACTAATCGGACAATATCGGGATTCCCTCATTTCAAGCGGAAGACACCCTCTTCCGTGTCGAAATAGGGTGTAGGCAGTCAGAAGTACCTCCGAATCCCATGCCGGGATAGGAGTAACGGCTGGTTGGCACAGCCAGTAGCCGTCATCGAGGCGTCTACAAACCTTCAACATCCCAACCCAGCGGTGCGGTGCCGTGGGAATCTTCGCCCTTCAGGGCGGAGAGGATGTCAATCGCCGCCTCCGTCCTCGGTGCCCCGTTCGGCCACGACCTTGGTCTGCAATCGGTCGAGTCCGAGCGTGAGAAGAAAGAAGCTGCCGCCGACGTACAAAAGCGACTGCGGCTCGACGACGAGTCGGCTTAACAGACCGTTCCCGTAGCCGATCACCGTGCTCAGATATCCCAGTACTGACGCAGTCCAACCGAGCCCCGTGAGACCGGTGAGCTGGTTAAGCAGGTCTTTATCGGCATCGCGTATCGCCCTCAGCGATTTGACGGTTATCATCACCTTACCCGGACTACTTGGTGACGGTACATAAGTTATTTTCACAATATTGAGAATGTATGTATTATATGACTGTACGGTTTTCGCAACTGTCGCCTCGCGAACCCGGACACCTCCGTGGCCCTGTCCGTCGGTTTTCCGCGGACCCGTGCGGTTCCGCACGGCCTCCCGTCGCCGGAACCCTCACTCCCGCCACGGGGGACCGTCCGAGCGTCGGATAGTATCAGAAGTAATATTCAGAGGCCGTAGATTTTTAACCGGTACGAAGACTGACGAATATGACCGAATCAGCGACCGGGGCAGCCGCAGACGCGTCGGGGTCTGGGTTGGCGTACAAGCTCAGAGAGTTCGTCCGCTACATCCCGGACGGGACGTCGATGCCGAAGGAGATGTGGGGCGGGCGCCACCGGAACGTCCTGATGCTGATCGCGGTGCAGGTGCCGTTCTTGATCGCGTTGGGGCTGTACAGCGGGACCGAGTCGATCACCGGGGCACAGATCCCCGCGACGCCGGGGTGGATGCTCGGCGGGTTCGTCGCCATCATCCTCGCCACCGCCGCGCTGGCGAACTGGTCGCGGCTCGGCCGACGCCAGCGGACGGTGCTCACGGCGTTCAGCCTCATGACGGTCTCGATGGCACTCGTGAAGCTGTCGGGCGGCTACATCGAGGCGCACTTCAGCTTCTTCGTGTTCGTCGCGGTGCTCGCGCTGTACGAGGACTGGGTCCCGTTCGCCGTCGGCGTCGGGTACGTCGCCGTCGGCCACGGCGCGTTCAGTCTGATCGATTCGAGCCTCGTCTACAACCACACCGCGGCGATCGAGCAGCCGATAATCTGGGGCGGTATTCACGCGTTCTTCATCCTCGGACTCGTGGGCGCGCTGATGGCCAACTGGTACTCCATCGAGAAGTCGCGCGAGGAGGCGCAGCGCCAGCTCGATCTCGTCGCCGAGCAGAAGTCCGAGATCAAAGACGTCGAGGAGGCGAAAGCGGAGGTCGAGAAGCGCCGCGAGGAGGTCGAGTGGCTGAACCAGCACCTCGAGACGAAGGCCGACGACTACAGCGCCACGATGGACCGCGCGGCCGACGGCAACCTCACGGTTCGGCTGGACGCCGACAGCGAGAGCGAGGCGATGGAGCAGATCGGCGCCGCGTTCAACGAGATGATGGACGACATCGAGGCGACGATGCAGGATGTTCAGTCGTTCGCCGGCGAGGTGTCCGCGGGTAGCGAGAAGACGGTCGCGGGCGTAGACACGGCCGAGGCACGCAGCGAGGACGTGAGTCAGTCGATCAGGGAGATCTCCGAGGGGGCGGACGACCAGCGCGAGATGCTCGAACAGGTCTCCGGCGAGATGAACAATCTCTCCGCGACGATCGAGGAGGTCGCCTCCTCGACGGAGACCGTCGCCGACGTGGCTCAGGAGACGGCCTCGATCGCCGACGAAGGACAGGACACCGCGGGCGAGGCGATCGACAGCGTCCAAGAGTCGCGGGACGCGATCGGCGAAACGGCGGAGAAAGTTCGCATCCTCGACGAACGGATGGAAGACATCGGCGAAATTGTCGATCTCATCGGCGACATCGCCGAACAGACGAACTTGCTCGCGTTAAACGCCAACATCGAGGCGGCGCGAGCCGGCGGCAGCGGCGGCGGGAGCGACGGGTTCGCGGTCGTCGCCGACGAGGTCAAGCAGTTGGCCGAGGAGACCCAAGACGCGGCCGGCGATATCGAGGAGCTCATCGCCGGCACGCAGGCACAGACGCAGGCGACCGTCGAGGAGGTCCGGACCGCCGAGGAACACATGGAGGAGGGGGCCGAAGCCGTCGAGGACGCCGCCGACGCCTTCTCTGATGTGGCGGCCAACGCGAGCGAGACCGACGACGGTATCCGCGAGATCAGCAAGGCGACCGACGATCAGGCCGCGAGCACGGAGGAGACCGTGTCGATGGTCGAGGAGGTCGCGGGGATCAGCCGGTCGACCGCAGACGAGGCCGACGAGGTCAGCGAGGCGGCCGACGAGCAGCTCACCGCGATGTCGCAGGCGACCACCGAGGCCGGCTCGCTCGACGAGCAGGCCGATCAGCTTCGGGCGCTGCTCCGGAACTTCGACGTCGGTGAGCAGTCGCCCGACGGCCCGTCCGCGGCGGGAGCGCGCAACGTCGCGATGGGCGACGGCGGTCGGTCGGACTGAGGTCGAACGGTTCACGTCTCCCTTTTATACCGCGTCGACGACGGCCTCGAACACGGCGAGCGCGCGCTTCACCTGCGCGCCGTCCTCGACGAACACGAGCGTGCGCGGCGGTCGGACCGCCTTCGGCCTGACGCGGAGCCCCTCGTCGTCGGCAGCCGCCGCGACGAGCGCGGGGCGGTCCGTCTCGTCGCTCGCCTCGTCTCCCCCTCCTCCCGAGACGAACTCGAGCCGGAGCCGGTCCGGCTGGACGTAGGCCTCGGCGACGAGCCGGGCGCCGTCACCGCCGGCCCCCTCGCGGACCACCCGGTACGCGAGCGCGCCGTCCGGGGTCGGCTCGACGTCGGGGTCGGCATCGGAAAGCGAGAGGTCCCGCAGACGCCCCTCGTTTCCGGTTATCTCGGAGGCGAGGAGCTGGCCGATCCGGAGCCCGTCAGTCAGGCGGTCTCCGACCATCACTCGGCCTCCGAGGCGCCGGCCGCCGCGTCGCCTCCGTCCCCCTCACCGGCCGCGTCGCCGGCGGCGGCCAGCTTCTCGCGAACGTCGGCGGCGAGGTGATCGACGGGGGCGCCGTGTTCCTTCGCGACGAGGACCGCGGCCGCCTCGATGCGTACCGCCAGCGCGCGCTGGCGCTCGTTGATCGCGGCGACGGCGCGCTGCTTCTCGACGCCGGCGGCGACGATCGCGTCGAGCGCCGTCTCGAAGGTGGACTGCTCGCGGAGGATCGCGTCGTCGGGCGCAAAATTCTCGGGGACGGTCACGTCGGCGGGGTCGAACCGCGCGACGAGGTCGCCGTCCTCCTCGGCGACCAGTCCGCGCCCGACCGCGACGTCGACGAGTCGCTTCGCCTGATCCGGGGAGAACCAGTCTCGATCGAGCGACAGCGCAACGACGAACTCTCCCTCGCCCAACCGCTCCGTCGCTCGCTGTTTAAACGGCACGGCGACGGAGACCTCGAGACTCATGTGCGAATCGGGGGGCGTCGACGGCGGTAAACCTACCGGACCGGGAGCCGGGCCTCGCGATCGCTCCGAGTTCTCTCTCGCGGCCGACAGCCGTGACTCGTGGCCGACAAGCGTTATGACGCGCCGGCGAGATGGCGCATGCATGGAGACCCGCCCGCTCGGCGACACCGGCCACGACAGCACCGTCATGACGTTCGGCGCGATCGCGCTCAACTGGCTCGAACAGGAGGGCGCGAACCAGTTGGTCGAACACGTCCTCGACTACGGGGTCAACCACTTCGACGTGGCCCCGACGTACGGCGACGCGGAGCTGAAGCTCGGCCCGAAGCTCCGCCAGCACCGCGAGGAGATATTCCTCGGCTGTAAGACCCAAGAGCGAACCTACGAGGGCGCGTGGCGCAAGCTCGACCGATCGCTGAACCGCCTCGGCGTCGACACGATCGACGTATACCAGGTACACGGGCTCGAGTACGACGAGGAACTGGACACGATCACGGGCGACGACGGCGCGCTCACGGCGTTTCGCGAGGCCAAAGAGCAGGGACTGATCGACCACATCGGCCTGACGAGCCACGGCAACCCGGAACTCATCCTCGACGCGCTCGACCGCATCGACGACCTCGAGTCCCTGATGTTCCCGCTGAACCCCGTCGTCGCCGGGAAGGACGACGACGAGTACGACTACGAGGCGGTCCTCGCCCGCGCCGACGAGAAGAACGTCGGCACGCTGGGGATCAAGGCGTTCGCCGGCGGGACATGGCCGCCGACCGACGAGCTTCCCGAGTCGGACCGACCGTTCGCGAACTGGTACCGGCCGGTCACCGCGCCCGACGAGATCGGCGAGCGGTTCGACTTCGCCGCCGCACAGGGGCTCACCAGCGTCGTCAGCGCCGGCGACCCGAAGCTCGTCACGATGATCCTCGAAGCCGCCGCCGACTACAGCGGGATGGACGAGACCGCCCAGCGGTCGCTGATCGAACGGGTGCGCCACGACGACAGCCCGGTCCCCGAACAGCTACACCACTGAGCGGGATGGACGTCCCGCACACGGTCGCGACCGCGCTCGACGATCAGCCGGTCGCCGGCAAGCGCTGTCTGGAGGCCGGTGCGGGCGTCGGGAACGCGACCGCCGGACTGCTCGCGAACGGCGCCGCTCGGGTGTACGCCGTCACGAACGACCGGGACCACGCGCGGACGACCCGTCGGCGCGTCGGCAACAACGGCGACGGAAACGGGAACAGCGACGACGGCGACCGACTGGCCGTACTGGAGGCGGACCTCCGAGCGATCCCGCTCCCCGACGGCTCTATCGACGTGATCACTGCACACGGGCTCTGTAACGTCCTCGATCCCACGTCGCTGTCGGCGGTCGCCGAAGAGCTCTCACGGGTCGCCGCCCCGGGCGCACGGCTCGTCGTCGACGACTACGACCCGCTGCCCGACGACGCCGCGATCAGCGAGCTGTTCGCCGTCGAGAACGCCGCGTCCGAACTGGCCCGCGGCCGCCCGGCGCTCACCTTTTACCCGGCGGCGTTCCTGCGGCGGTTCTTCGCCGGCCACGGCTGGGAGTTCGGGCGGGAGCGGACGCTGCTGGACCCGGTTCCGTGGACCGAGAGCCACGTCTCCGCACACGCCGACCGAGCGGCGTCCATGGTCGGGGAGTATCCCGGTGAACCCGGCGATACGCTGGCGGCGACCGCTCGCCGGCTCGCGGCCGAGATCGGGTCGGAATCGGTCGGGCGGATGTACGGTCTCGCGTTTCGTCTCCCGGAGTGACGGCCTCGGAAATGGCGATTCTGTTGAGCCCCTCCGTAGTTGAGGGAAATTCTGCGTTGAATATAGAGGCTGAATCCAACACGACGGGGACATTCCATTCACTTCCGAGATGGGTACACCGAGGATCAACCACACCGTTATCTGATTCGGTCGCCTGCGGAGACACATGACGGATTATCAATAGGACGGGGACGAGAAAACAGATAATGAAGAGCAACGCCGGCCAGAGCGGAACCAAGAGGATGTCCGTTACCGCGGCGATGAAGACGAAGCAATGGGCGGCGACCCTGATAGGCGGCTTGGTGAACTTGACAAAGCACTCGAAATTCAAGAGTATCCAGCCACGACGAACGAATTGGCCGAGGCCTACGGCGACTACGATATCGAAACACAGGACGGGACGAAATCCCTCGAAGAAGTGCTTGCCTCGACTGATGACCAAACGTTCGTCTCTGCCGATGACGTTCGAAGTCGGATACTGGGATTGATACACCGTTAGGGAATACGGCCCGATCCTCCCCCGTCTCGCTAGTCGCTCCCTGAATTCAAAACGTATATCCCCTGCATCCACCGATCGGATTGGGGCCGAACTGGAGCTCCTCTGAGAATTTTACAAAAGCGAAATCACCGGAATACGTCGTTTGACCGCCGAAACGATCCGTCAGTCGGCCGTCGCCGTCGACCCGTCAGTCGGTCGCCCCCGTCGACCCGTCAGTCGTCGGTCGCCACGGCCGGCTCGCCGGCGGCGGGCGTCCTATCCGCGGTCGGCGTCACGTTCAGCGAGTAACCGGTCGCGGCCATGGCGAACAGCACGAGAGGCGAGAGGAACGCGAACAGGAAGTACGGTGCGTACTCCAGCGTCGGGACCCCGGTGACGCCCGCCATGTAGACGGCGCCCGCGTGCCACGGGAACAGCGCGCCGGTCGGCGTTCCGGCGGCCTCAACCGCCCGGGAGAGCTGGTCGGTGTCGAGCCCGAACTCGTCGTAGGTGTTCCGAAGCGTGACGCTCGGCAGGACGATACTCATGTACTGCTGGGCGGTGAGCGCGTTGATGACGATCGCCGAGACGCCGGTCCCGGCGATGAGCGCGCCTGGGCTCCGCACAGCCGACGTGAACGCGTGAGCGATCACCGCCAGCACGCCGGTTCGCTCCAAGATACCGCCGAGCGCGAGCGCGGCGACGACGACAGTTATCGTCCACGTGGAGCCGGTGAGCCCGCCGGTCGCGAGTAGGTCGTTCACCAGATCGAAACCGGATTCCGGCGCGGTGCCGTACATGAACGCCTCCCACGCGGCGACGAAGCCGACTTCCTGCACGAGGATCGTCGTGAGTACGCCCGCGAACACGCCGGCGACGAGGGTCGGGAGCGCGGCGTATCCGCGTAGCGCCAGGCCGAAGGTGACCACGAGCGGAATGAAGGCGAGCAGCGTGATCGCGTACGTCTCGCCGAGCGCACCCTGTATCTCCGCAATCTTGCCCGCCGGGATTTCACCGCTCGCGCGGAGCCCGAGCGCGGCAAAGCCGAGCACCGCGAGCCCGAAGGCGATGGCGGTGCCGGTCCGCATCCGGCGAATGTGCGTGTACAGGTCAGTGTTGGTGACGCCGGCGGCGAGGTTCGTCGTGTCGGAGAGCGGCGACTGCTTGTCGCCAGCATACGCTCCCGAGAGGACGGCCCCGACAGTCATCGGGGCGGGAACGCCGAGCCCAGCGCCGATACCGACGAAGGCGACACCGAGGGTTCCGACGGTGGTCCACGAGGAGCCGATAGCAAACGCGACGACGGCGGCGAGGACCGCGGCCGCCGGGAGGAACGTCGTCGGCGAGAGGATCTCCAGCCCGTAGTACATCAGCCCCGGAATCGTGCCGGCGCTGACCCACGTCGCGATCAGCCCGTAGATGGTGAAGATGATCAAAATTGCCTGCAGCCCCATCACGAGGCCGTTTGCGATTCCGTCGAACAACTCTTCCCAGTCGTAGCCGAGCCACAGACCGAACCCGCCGACGAAGGCGATACTCCAGAGGAGCGGCGGATGCGGGTCGAGGCCGAGGACGGCCGAGCCGATGCCGAGGAACGCCACGACGGCGAGGACCGGGATCAGCGCCGCCGCCAGACTCGGGCGACGGTCCGGATCGAGGTCTTCGTACGTTGTGGGCGTGAACGAGCGTGCCATGGCTGCGTATATTCCTTTGAAGCATAAATATGACTCGAAATATGCATGAGAAATATAACGATCGTTCATCGTCGTTTGGGGCAGGGCGGCGACGCCCTCCGGAGATGCCCCGAGATCCGACGCGATTCCGGCCGTGTGCCGCCGTGTCGCGGGAGTCACCGAACGGACGGTCTTATACGGGTCGGCGGTCAAGTCTGGGCAACATGATATTTGAGGGCCTCCCGACGACTCCCCGCTCGGAGGAGCTCGTCGACAAGGCGTTCTCGCGGGCGGCGCGCGCGGGGCGCGCCAAACACGGGCACGAGGCGCAGGAGTCGATGCTGCGGACGGCCGGCAACGTGCTCTCGGACAACTTGGAGAACGTCGTGGTGTCGTGGCCCGACTTCGGCTTCGACGTGGAACCGTTCTACTACGAGCTGGCCGACGCCATCGTCGACGTCGACCGGCTCCGGCAGGCCCTCTCGCAGGTGATGTGGGCCAGCCGGCAGATCGAGGACCTCCGCGACGAGTACACGACGAAGGTCCGCAACTCGGACGTCGACACCGCGCGGAAACACCGGAAACAGGCGTTCGCGCGCATGGCCGACGTGATGGACCAGATCGAAGACGACCTGCGGTATATCGGCGACTCGCGGGACCAGCTGAAGGTGCTCCCGGACATCCGGCCCGACGAGCCCGCCATCGTGATCGCGGGGTACCCCAACGTCGGCAAGTCGTCGTTCGTCAACCGGGTCACCCGCGCCTCAAACCAGATCGCGGAGTATCCGTTCACCACGAAAGGCGTCCAGATCGGGCACTTCGAGCGCGACCACGTCCGGTACCAGATCGTCGATACGCCCGGACTGCTCGACCGCCCGGAAGACGAGCGCAACGACATCGAGCGGCAGGCGGTCAGCGCGCTCGAACACCTCGCGGACGTCGTCGTGTTCGTGCTCGACCCCTCCGGCGACTGCGGGTACCCCCTCGACGTGCAGCTCGAACTCCGCGAGGAGGTCCGCGAGCTGTTCGGCGAGGCCGTCCCGTTCCTCACCGTGGCGAACAAACACGACCGCTTCGAGGCGGTTAAAGCGGAGTCCGTGGACGCGACGATGAGCGTCACCGAAGACGAGAACGTCGAGGACGTACTCGACATGGCCGTCGGCGCGGCCGCGTTCGAACCCGACCTCCCGACGCGCGACGGCGAGGAGTGAGCGGCTTTTTATAAGTAGCGACCGCCGCGTCAGGTCTGCTCGGCGGCGTAGACGACATTGACGCTGACGCGCACGCTCACGTCGCCGGTCTCGATGCCGGTGGCGGCGCCGTCCGCGCCGCCTTCGGCCGCCATGGCGGCGTCGGACACTCGGTACGGCGTCACGCCCCCGTTCGCGGTCGAGACGCTGTAGGCCCCGGCCAGCTCCAGCCCGCTGGAGTTCGCGAGGACGGTGGCGTCGGCCTCGGCGTTCGCCATCGCGTTCTCGATGGCGGTCTCGCGGACCTCGCGCTCGCGCTCTTCGCTCAGCCCGAACTCGATCCGCTGGACCTCGTTGGCGCCGGCATCGACGGCGACGTCGATGACCTCGCCGACCGCGTCCACGTCGTCGAGCGCGATCGCGTAGCGGTGAATCCCTTGGTACCGCGTCTGGTCGGGGTTCTCACGCGTCTCGTAGGACTCTCGCACGTCGTACCGGTCGGTCCGGATGTCGTCCTCGTCGAGCCCCCAGTCGGTGAGCGCCGCGCGGACCGCCTCGTCGCTCGCGGAGAGCTCGTCGCGGACCGCTGCCGAGTCGTTGCCGGTCGCGGTCACTGCGACGCGGATGGTCGCACGATCCGGCTCGGCGGTGGCCTCGCCGTCCGCGGTCACCTCGATGTTCCTCTCGAGCGCCGATTCGTCGCCAGCGTCGACGCCGCCATTTCCGGTCGAGCCGACGAGCCCCGAACAGCCCGCGAGCGCGACGAGCAGCGCGACACCGACGGCGGTCGCAAGTTTCCGGTTCATACCCGACCGGTTGTCGGGAACCGTCAAATAAGTCGCCGAAAGGACAAAGAGCCGTTTGCGCTATCTGGCGCGGCCGCTCCGACGGCCGCGATCAGGCGGAGCCGGACTCGTCTGTATCCGTCGCGTCGTCGGTGACCACGTCTTCCGCCGTCTCGTCGTCTTCACCCTCCGCGGAGTCGTCGTGATCCGTGATCACCGCCGACTCCGGCGGGAGATCGTCCGTCTCGTCTTCTTCGTCGGCGTCGTCGTGGTCCGCGATCACCGTCCGGTCTGCGGCTTCGTCGCCCCCGGTAGTGTCGTCGTCGCCGTCACCGTCGCCGTTCTCGGCAGCGTCGTCGTCACCGGTATCGGCAGCGTCGTCGTCACCGGTATCGGCAGCGTCGTCGTCGTCGCCGTCGCTGTTCTCGGCACCGTCGTCGTCGTTGCCGGCGTCATCCGCTCCGTCGTGGTCCCGCTCGCTGCCGGCGCCGATCTCCGCCCCGGTCGACGCGTCCGGGTCCCGCTCGACGCCGCCGTCTGGCGGTCCGGACACGCGTCGTCCCGGGCCGAATAGCCGATCCCGGAGCGAGCGACTGCTCGGGCGCTCGGCGAGCAGCACCGAGCAGTCGACGTCGTGGATCACGTCGAGGTGGAGGGAGTTCGAGACGAGCCGCGAGAGCAACCCCTTCTCCGTCGCGCCGATGATGATGAGGGTGTTGTCCGCGGCCTCTCGGGCGATAGCTCGCTCAACGTCGCCGCTGTCATCGATTATCCGCTCGGCGTCGGGGAGCCCGTTCTCCGTCGCCCACGTGGCGAGGAATCCCTCGCCGTCGGCGCGGTTCTCGGGCCCGTCGACGACGTGGAGCAGATTTACCTCGGCGCCCGCGGTCCGGGAGAGCACGCTCGCGACCTCCGCGCCCAGCCGGGAGTCCGGGCCGCCGGAGGTCGGAAGCAGGACCCGCGAGGTGTCGAGATCGTTCTCGTTTAAGATGAGGAAGTCACAGGGGAGCTGGTTGGTCAGCTCGTCGATCGGCCGCTCCGCGCGCGCGGCGTTCCACAGCTGGTCTTCGCCCCACCCCAGCAACACCGCGTCGGGACGGGTCCGGCGGGCCATGTTGAACACCTCCTCGAAGGAGCGGTGCGAAACGACCGTGGAGGTGGAGACGTCGACGTCGTACTCCGCCGCGGTCTCGCGGAGTCCGGACATCCCCTCTTCGGAGACGTCAGCGATCCGGCCGGCGCCCGCCGACAGCGACATTCGCTCCGGCGCCTGTACGACGTGGACGATGTGGACGAGCCCGTCCTCGTGGTCGCTCGCGATCTGGCTCGCGAGTTCGACGATCGGGCCGTCAGTCCGCGGATTCGTGATGGGGACCATGATCCGGTGGCCCTCGTTGGCGAACAGCGTCGCCTCCGTGGCGTCCAAGATCGGGACGTACGAGCGCCCGGCGGCGCGACCGAGCACCCACTCCGGCACCGTGAGTCGGCGGGTCATCCCTTCGAAGCGCGCCTCCTCCAAGCGCTCCTCGCTGGTCTGGAAGTAGTTCACCAGCGTGACCAAGACGATCCCGCCGATGGTGTTCCCGAGCAACACGGGGATCACGAAGCCGACGATCCCGGAGTAAAGGCTTATTTCCGCGCCGTACAGCGGGATGTTGTACTCGAAGAACAGGTAGAGGACCTCGGTGAAGGAGACGACCACGTGGAACAGGTCGCCGAGCGGGATCGCGAGGAACGCGAGGTAGACGACGAGCATCCGGCTCACGGAGTCGGTGGACGCGAAGCCGACCCAGACGACGCCGGCGACGATCAGCCCCGCCATCGCGGCCTTGAAGAACAGCGGGACGAAGTCGACGGCGAAGCCGCCCTCGGAGATGTACCGCGCCGCGTCGACGGTGTCACCGGTAAAGACGCCGCCGTACGAGAGCACGAGCGCGCCGATCCCACCGCCGACGAAGTTGCCCGCGAGCACGATGGTCCAGTGGCGGAGGAGCGTGGGGAGGCTCGCGAGCCGTTCCAAGGTGAGCGCGACCGGCGGCAGCGTGTTCTCGGTGTAGAGCTGGTAGCCGCCGATGATGATGTAGATAAAGCCGAGCGGATAGAGGAGGACACTCAAGATCGGATGGGAGTCTGTCGCTGCCGTCAGCGAAGCGTACAGCATGAAGGTGATCGTGATCGCCAGCCCCGCGGCGACCCCGCTGAAGAAGAGCTCGCGCCCGCCCGAGGTCACCTCCTCGTCCGCAGCGGCGATGATCCGCTGGAACACCTCGTCCGACGAGAAGCGGTCTCGAACGGCCTCGCCGACCGCCGGGGCGCCGCTGCGGGAACGCTCGACGACCTCGCGCATCGAGTCGTCGTCGGATCGCGTTGAGTCGGTCACTGTGCTATGCCACCGAGGCCGCGTTAAAAAGTACTTCTGCTTCCGTCATGCGCCGGAAAAACCGCTGATACTGAATTTCTGGTGGAATAGGCACAGCATCTTTTCATGTTTATCAGTGGCGAGAGCGGAATCGTCCGGACGTGGCTCCGCGTCGAGTGCGGAGACGGGTTCGGTTGCGGTCCGGCCCGTTCGACCGTCAGTCAGGCGTGGCTGACCGTCACGAGCCGTACCTCGACCTCCACGTCCTCGCCGATCGCCATCTCGATCCGGCGGTCGAGGGACTGAGCAACCCCTTCCGCACCGGTACTTGGGGGCGCTCCGACGGTGACCACCACGCGTTCGGTGTCGCGAGGCGGTATCGTCCCACCGCGCTTGACCTCGAGTTCGATCAGCTCCATCCCGTAACCCATCGCGTCCAGCTCGTCGCTGACGGCGTTTCGGATGTCGTCCTCGGTCGTCGAGGCGACGTACGAATCGTAGGTGACGCCGCCGAGGAACAACGAGAGCACGGCGATGGCGGCCAAGAGGATCACGGCGCGCTTCACGAGGGCCGCGCGCGCGTCGTCCTCGCGGAACCACCGCTGGGGCCGGTACCCCTCGTACCAGAGCACGACCAGCGCGGAGAGGTTGATCGAGAGGACGTTCACCGCGACGATCACGCCCGCGCCGATCACGAGCCGCGGGATCTGAAACGCAATCCCGATGCCGACGGCGGCCGCTGGCGGGATGAGCGCCACCGCGATCATCACGCCGACCAACGCCGCGGAGACGCCGGTCATCAGCGAGACGATCCCGGCGACGCCGGCGCCGACCGCCACGACGAGCACCAGGACGTTCGGGGCCAGCCGCTCGGAGACCTCGGCGAGCGCGAGCGGGTCGATCCCGGGCGGCACCAGCGCGAGGGTCCGGACCGCGAACGCGAACAGCGTCGCGGCGGCGATCGCGACGGCGACCCCGATTACCTGCATCTGCACGCCGCGTCGGAACATCTCCTCGTCGTCGACGACGGTCCCGACCGCGGCCGACATCGCGGGGCCGATCAGGGGGGCGATCACCATCGATCCCACCACGGTCGCCGGCGAGTCGAGCAGGAGGCCGGCGGTCGCGATCACCGCCGACATGACGGTCATCAACACGTACGTGTGGAGCCCGGAGGCGAGACCGTCGGCCTTCGCCTGTAGCTCTTCACGTGAGATCCGGTTTCCTCCGCGCTCGGACTCCTCTTCGTACTCCTCTTCGAGCGCCTCGAACCGGCGGGAGATGACCGTCTCGGCCGCGACGATGACGGTGTAGGTGCTCTCGTCGATCCCCGCCTCCCGGAGCCGGTCGAGCACGGGCTCCACGGCGGCGGTCGGAAGCGGGAACATCGCGACCGCGGTGTACTCGCGGCCGCTCGTCTCGTCGGTGACGACGTAGTCCACGCTTTCGTCGTCGAGCGCGCGAACCACCGCCGCGCGCTTCCCGGCCGGGATCATGACCTGAACGAGTCGCACGATCGGTCGTCTCGCCGGCGGGACTTATAAGAGGCGGTGGCCGCAGGCGGCAGCCGGGGCGAGGCAGTCGAGCGGTCGAACCGGTCGGTCCGGGGGCGAGACTCCCGTCTCCTCCGCGCGAAACGGAACTTTAATGCGCGAATCCCTCGCACGTCCAGACAAGAATGCTCTCGCCGCTGTTCATCGACACGTTCCTGCTCGACTACCACCTCGGGCACGTCATACTGCTCGGGTTCGCCGTCTCGCTACTGGCAACCGTGCCCCTGAAGTCCCAAAAGCTGGTCGCGTCCGTCGTCGCCGGCTTCGGGACGATCTTCCTGGTCGCCCCGTACACGACGATGCCGAAGACGTACGTCCTCGCGGGCATTCCGCTGATCCTGATCGGCGCGCTGCTGTGGACGATGGCCGGTAACTGACGCGAGTCGCCCCCGAACCACTAGTCGTCCCCGAATCTCCGGTCTTCTGCGTTCTGCGTTTCCGTTTCGTCTTCTGCGCTCTTCGAGAGCGCCGCCGTTCCGTCTCGCCATCTCATCGTTCCGCCTCGCCGCGCCGTTGTTCGATCCCGCCTCTTTTTGCACCCCGGGCGACACTCACCGCCATGGTCACGGTACGGGCACCCGCCACGAGCGCGAACCTCGGTAGCGGGTTCGACGTGTTCGGGGCGGCCCTCACGCGTCCGGCGGACGTCGTCACCGTCGAAAAGGCGGCGGAGACGACGATCGAAGTCACCGGCGTCGGGGCGCAGTACATCCCCGAGGACCCCGAGAAGAACACGGTCGGCGCCGTCGTCGAAGCGCTCGACGCGCCCGCGCGGATCCACATCGACAAGGGCGTCCGCCCGGCGTCCGGGCTCGGCTCCTCGGCGGCCAGCGCCGCCGGCGCCGCCGTCGCGCTCAATCGGCTGTACGACCGCGGGCTCTCCCGCTCGGAGCTGGTCCCGATCGCCGCGGAGGGCGAGGCCGTCGTCTCGGGCGTCGCGCACTCGGACAACGTCGCCCCCTCGATCCTCGGCGGGTTCACGGTGACGACGAGCGAGGGGACACACGCCGTCGACGCCTCGATCCCCCTCGTCGTCTGTCTCCCCGACATCGCCGTCTCGACCCGGGACGCGCGCCGGGTCGTCCCCGAGACGGCCTCGATGGACGACCTCGTCGAGACGGTCGGCAACGCCGCCACCCTCGCGGTCGGGATGTGTCGCTCGGACCCCGACCTCGTGGGCGCCGGCATGAGCGACCCCGTCGTCACCCCCGAGCGCGCGCGGCTGATCAGCGGGTACGACGAGGTGTGTGACGCCGCCTTCGACGCCGGCGCGGCCGGGGTCACCGTCAGCGGCGCCGGTCCCGCGATCCTCGCCGTCTGCCGCGACGGGCAGCGACGGGGGGTCGCCGCCGCGATGCTCGACGCCTTTTCCGACGCGGGCATCGACGCCCGCGCCTACCAGAGCCGGATCGGGCAGGGAGCGACGGTGCTTGAGGAGTGAGACGATGACAGCGTACACACCCAAATATTGATTCCCGCTGAGCGTCAACGCTGTCAACAAGAATGTCACATCAGGTTCGCTTGAAAGATGATGTGTACGAACGAATCAAGGCGAACAAACGCGACGACGAGTCGTTTAGCGACGCCGTTTCGCGGCTCATCGGTGACCGATCACTTCGAGATCTCCGAGAGGTCTTCGACGAGGATCAGGTGAGCGAGATGCGAGACGCAATCGAGACCGCGGACCAGAGCGACCGCGAGGAAGTCCGCGAAATCGCGGACAGATTCGAATGATCGTCGATACGAGCTTCGTTTTGGATGTCATCGATGGCGTCGATTTGGCGCTCACGAAGGAACGAGAACTCGAGGCCGCAGGCGTCCCGCTCGTCCTCCCTTCGATGACCGTTCTGGAGCTCTACATCGGCGTCGGAAAAGTGGCGAAGACCCACGAGGAGCGACAGAAGGTGGAATCCGTACTCGACTCATACCCGCTGGTGGATATGACACCGAGTATCTCGCGACGTGCTGGGCGGCTACTCGGGGAGCGCATGGCCGACACAGACGACGGTGAGGGACCGGGGATCGGAAAAAGCGATGCGGCGATCGCTGCGACGGCGATGGAACGTGACGAGCCGGTTCTCGCCGGCGACAACCACTTCGAGAACATTCCGGGAGTCGTCCACGAAAGTTATCGATAAACACACCGCCGCAAACAGTTTATAAGGCGCCTACGGCGCGCGGGCGACGACGGCGAACGTCTCGGTGCGCTCGGACGCGGAGACAACCTCGAAGCCCGCCGCCTCCAGCGCCGCGACCGCGTCGCTCGCGTCGAACCGCTCGTCGGCCGGCGGGCCGTGCTCGCCGTCGCCCGCGGCCGACCAGTCGAAGAGCGCGAGCCGGCCCCCAGTGCGGATCACGCGGGCCAGCTCCCCGAGGGCGTCGTCGCTCGCGAACTCGTGGTACGTCATGGTCGAGAACGCGGCGTCGAGCTCGCCATCGTCGAACGGGAGCGCCGCCACGTCGCTCTCGACGAGGTCGACGTTCTCGGGGACGCCCTTCTCGCGGTAGAACGCGTGCATCTCGGCCTGCACGTCGACGCCGTAGACGGTCTCGACGTGCGACGCGATATCGTCGGTGTAGAAGCCGGTGCCGCTCCCGAGGTCGGCGACGGCCGCCGCCGCGCGGTCGTCGCGCTCGGCCGTCAGCGCGCCGATGATCTCCTCGGCGGAGACCCAGCGGAACCGGACCTCGGGACGCTCCAGTTGTTCGGCCTTCTCGGCGTCGAACGTGTGAAATCCCATACGCGGTCTTGTGTACGAACCACTAAAACGCGTCCGATCGAACGCTCACCACTCGGCGGCGAGGGCGTCGACCAGCCGGTCGATTTCCGATTCGGTGGAGACGGCGTGTATCGACGCTCGGACCCCGTCCGGGTGCGGTAGCGAGCGGACGACGATCCCCTCGTCGGCGAGTCGGTCGACGGTCGCCTCGGGGTCGTCAACGTCGATCGTGACGAGACCGGATTCGTACTCGCGGGGGCTCAGGAGGCGGCCCTCGGGGACGCCGTCCTTGAACCGATCCGTGAGCGACGCGATCCGGTCTTCGATCGTCGGGATTCCGACCGCATCGATCACGTCGAGCGCCTCGACTAACCCGACGTGGGCGGCCGGCGTCGTCGATCCGACCTCGAAGCGCTTCGCACCCGGTTTGAACTCGATCTCGTCGGCGTTCGGGTCTTCGACGCTCCGGTAGCCGACCGCGTGCGGCGCCAGCTCGGCCGCGGCCTCGCGGTCAACGTAGAGGAACCCGGCCCCCCACGGGCCGAGCACCCACTTGTGGCCGGCCGCCGCCACCGCGTCGGCGCCCCACTCAGACACGTCCATCGCGACCTGCCCGGGCGACTGGACGGCGTCGACGAGCGTGAACGCGCCCGCCTCGTCCGCGATCTCAACGAGGTCGGCGACCGGGAGTCGCGTCCCGTGGGTCCACGTGATCGCGCTGAAACAGACCAGTCGCGCGTCTGCCACGGCCTCCGCGTACGCCTCGCGGTCGATCCGGCCGTCTTCGGTCTCGACGACGCGAACCTCGACGCCCTCGCGTTCGAGCCGCTTCCACGGGAGGACGCCGGCGGGGTGTTCTACGTCGGTCCGGACGACCACGTCGCCCGGCTCCCAGTCGATCGCGCCCGCGATCCGGTTGATTCCGTCAGTCGTACTCTCGGTCAGAGCGATCTCGTCGGGCTCGGCGCCGACGAACTCGGCGACGCGTTCTCGCACCGTCTCGTACGTCCCGAAGGCGCGACTGTACGGGTCCGTCGTCGCCGAGCCGTACTCGTGGTCGGCGAGGTACTCGGAGGCCGCCTCGACGACGTACTCGGGGCTCGGCCCGTGCGCCCCGAAGTTGAAGTACGCGGCCTCACCGAGCGCGGGCACGTCCGCGCGCAGTTCTCGCGGGGTCATCCCGTAGTCGGCCTCGGAGACGGTCATTCAGGCGGTGTGCTCCTCGACCGCGTCGGTAAGCGCCGCTTCCATCTGCGCGCCGACCATCCGCTCCGCGAGCTCGCCGCCGGCGAACACGAGCAGCGTCGGGATACCCTGCACGCCGTACTCGCCGGCGAGCGCCTGGTGCTGGTCGACATCGACCTTCAGGACGGCGGCGTCGGTGTCGTTCGCGACCGCCTCGACGGCCGGCTCCATCATCTGACACGGGCCACACCAGTCCGCGTAGAAGTCGACGAGGACCACGTCGTGGCCCGCGACGTAGTCGTCAAACTCGGTAGCGTCGGTCAGCTGGATCGGCTCCGTCGGAACGGCGTCGGTTGAACTCATCACCTCATCGTACTCGCTCCACTCGGATAATGGTTTTGGATAGAACTCACAATACCATACATCCGGCCGGGCCGCACGTCGATCGCTCCGGCGGCGCGGGTCCGAGGGTTCAAATCCGACCCCGCCGAACCCCGCGACATGTACGCGGTCGTCGGCTGCAACGAGTGCGCGGCGATGTGGCTGCTCACGGATCCCCGGACGAGCGACAGCGCAGGGTGTCCCCGCTGCGGGAAGACGCATCAGACGGCGAAGCTCAAACGCTTCTTCGAGTCGGAGGACCGCGACGCGGCCCGCGAGGCCCGGGCCGCGCTGCTCGCGAAGAAGCGCGACGAGAGCGCGGCGTTCGCCGAGATCGACCACGTCTCGGAGCTCGAACGCGCCGTCGACGAGTCGGGGATCGACGACCGCGAGTACCTCGAAGCGTCCGGGATCGACGCCGACGCGGTCGATGAAGCGGGCGCCCGCGCCGAGGGCGGCGGGTCGAACTCCCGGAGCCGGACCGAACTCGTCCGCGACGCGGTGGCGGCCGTCGACGAGCCGACCGAAGAGAATGTCGTGGCCCACGCCAGCGACCGTGGCGTTCCCCCCGAGACGGCCAGAGAGATCCTGACGCGGCTCGCGCGCCGCGGGGACCTCTCCGAATCCGGCGGCCGGTACCGGGTGCTCTGACCGGGTCGGTAGCCTCGCGACACGGTCTGCGCTTCCCGTCTCTGACAAAGCACTTATGTTGCCGTTCAGACGTGACGCGTATGGACATCCGAACTGCCCTCCTGGCGGCCGCCGCCGCGCTCCTTCTCGCGGGCGCGGTCGGCGCCGTCGCCGCGCCGGACGCAATCGTCGACCCGCGTGAGACAGACGAGCGTCCCGGCGACGTACGCATCGTCGACACGGTCGTCTCGCCGGGTGAGGTGCGCGGCGAGACCGCAGGCCTCCGGCTCGGAGTCGACCTCCGACACCACGGGTCGGCCGTCGAGAACGTCACGGTCCGCCACCGCGCGATCGGCGCCGACTCGGGGCTGCTCGTCGACGAGACGACGGTCGACGTCGGCGAGGTCGACGGCGGCGGCGAGCGGACGATAAACGGCTCCGTCAACGTGGAGCGCGCCGGCGGCTACCGGATCGAGACAGTCGTCTTCGCCGACGGCGAGCGGCGCGCGAGCCAGACGACCCGCGTCGGCGGCGTCGCGGCGCTCACTCCCGACTACGCCGACTCGCGCGTCGGCTTCACCGAGAGCAACGTCTGGCCGACCGTCGCGGTCAGCGTGCGGGAGGCCGACAACGAGACCGCGACGCTGTCGGTGTCGATCTCGGTGACGAACCGCGGCGACGCCGCTTCGGAGCCGCTGGACCTCCGCGTCCTCGTCCGGCAAGCGGAGTCGAACGTGATCGCCGACGAGGCGAGCGAGACCGTCGACGAGGTCCGGGCCGGTCGGACCGACACCGTGACGACGACCGTCGAGGTGCCCGCGAACTACAACTACTACGTCGACGCCGCGCTGTGGAGCGACGACGTGCTCATCGACGAGACACAGGGCGTCGCCAACCTGGATCCTCGCGAGACGATCAGCGCGGACGAGTCCGTCGAAGAGGTGCAGTTCGCCGTTGAGGACTTCAGCCGGGGCGGCGGTAGCGACGAGGCGGACGGCGCTGACCGTGCGCCAGACCGAGGCGCGGACGGCAGCGACCGCGGGACCAGCGGGGACGGAACCCCCGGCTTCGGTCCCCTCGTCGCGCTCATCGCGCTCGTCGCCGCGGCCCTCGTCGCGCGGAGGCGACAATGACCGACGAGCGCGACCGCGGCGACACCGGCGACGACCGCGTTGACTCGAACCGCGACCCAGACGTCGCTGCTCCAGACGACCCTGACAGCCCCGACGACACCCCAGACACACCCACCGGACCCATGACCGATATCGCCACCGACACCGACGACGCGACCGAGACGAACCACGCACCGCGCACGACCGACCCCGCGAGCGACGCCGGGAGAGACACGAACGGGAGCGACGGTCGGTTCGGTCGGCTCTCGACCGACGCTCTCCGCGGGCTCATCGATCGGATCGGGCTGGCGGCGCTGATCCTACTCGCGCTGATCGCCGGCTGGGGCTTCTACAGTCAGGCCGGCCGGGCCATCCGGACGTGGCTCGACCCGGCGTACCAGCCGATCGCCCTCGCGGCGTTCAACCTCGCGGTGCTGCTCGTCGCGCTCGCCGGCGTCGCCCACCAGCTCTACCGGATCCGCCGGAGCGAGCGGAGCGACGGCGAAGCGGGCGAGTAGCGGTCGACTCGCTTTCACGCCCGCCGCCTACTCCTCGGGGAGGTCACCGGTGTTGGCCGGAATTTGCTCGACCTGTCCCGCGAGCGTCGCCGCGTCGCCCGCGACGGTGGAGGCTTCGACGCCCGCTTCGTTCGCCACCAGTCTGACGTGCGCGGCCAGCAGCGCGAGCGCCCGGAGTCCCTCGTTCTCCGCGTCGCCGTCGCCCCGCTGCGCGAAGGTGGTATCGATCTCACCGTCCCGAACGACGCCGACGTGAACCGCCTCGATGTCCTCGCCGTCGAGGAGGTCGCGGGCGCGGTCGATCTCCGCGGCGAACGCGTCGTCGTCGGCCGTCGATTCGTCTGCGGGACCCTGGTCGTCGCTCATGAAGTCCCGTACGCGAAGCGGAGAGAAAAGCGCGGCGCCCGTCGGAACGCGAGGCTGTCCGACGGCTCCGCGGAGTCTGCTGGTTACTCGTCCGGACGCGGGCGAGCGATAAACAGCGCCTCTTCGAGGGTGAACGGGTCGTACACGGACTGGTGACAGACGCAGTAGCTCCCATTCTCGGCGTCGTATCGGGCCGACTCTTCGAGCACCTTGTAGTCGGGGATACAGCAGAAGTGCGTACAGACGTTGAGGTACGCGATGAACGCCTGGTCGGTAGACGCTTCGAGCCACTCGTCGTCCGAGTTCTCGACTGCCTCTTCGATCCGCGGCGAGCGGATCACGATCGCGTTCAGGTTGGTGTCGGCGTCTTGGGAGCGCCACGTGACGGACGCCGGCTTCCCGACGCCGTCGTCGCCGATTCCGTTGCCCCACTCGGCGTAGTTGTCGAAGTCGTCGATGTGGATCTTGTCGCCCGCGTCGTACGTCTCGTCCTGCCAGTCGTACTTGCCGGGCGCGGCGCGGAAGAGGTTGTCAGACTCGAAGTCCGGAGAGATGTTCTCTTGGGACTCGACGCCGCAGTACTGGAACCACGCGCCGGTGTACGTCCGGCCGCCGAGCTGCTCCTGTGCGACCTGGACCTCTTGTCCCTCCTGCGTGACAGTCTGCGTTTCGGGCCAGATGCCTTCGATAAACCCGTCGTCGGTCACCCGAAGCGGGATCTGCGGGAGACCGCGCGGCGCCGGGCCACCGGTCTTGGCAATGGTCGTCGCGACCGTTGCCCCGCCGCCGACCCCGCCGGCGGTTGTCAGGGTGTTCACCGTCGCCGACCCCATCGCACCGACCCCGGCGAGGGCCGCGCCGCCGACGACGCCTTTCACGAAGCGCCGCCGGCCGGACTCGGCCGGATACTTGTCGGACTGACTCATACTCGATGTTCGGGCTGGGCCGGTAAAAAGGGTGACGAACCCTCCACCCAAGCGGGAACAGAAGCGATCGCCGACACGACAGCGGCCTGAACAGTCAGCGTGATGCCAAACGATCGATCAAGACGTTTACTCGAAACTGAGGCAAACCTTCGTTCAGGCATCGGTTTTAACCCGTCCCGACGGCTGTATCTGTGGTATGGTGTTGCACAATCGAGACGTGCGGACGGATGCCCGCGAGCTCGGCGCGCTCGTCGGGGACGTCCTCTCTACACAGGCCTCCACCGAAGCGTACGAGACTGTTGAGGATCTCCGTAACGCAGCGATCAGATACCGACACGGCGATGCAACGAACCGGAACGCCCTCCACGAGTCCGTCAAGGGGCTGTCGACGAGCCGGGAGGAAATCGTCGCCCGCGCGTTCACGACCTACTTCGAGCTGATCAACCTCGCCGAGGAGCGCGAGCGGGTCCGCGCCATCCGGGACGCCGACGAGGAGGGAGCGCTTCACGACTCTTTCGACGCCACGATCGCCGAGTTTGCCGAGACCGGCGTCGGGCCCGACGAGCTCCGACAGCTGTTGTCGGACGTGCTCATCGAGCCGACGTTCACCGCCCACCCCACCGAGGCTCGGCGGGCCACCGTGAAGGCGAAGCTCCGGTCGATCGGTAACCACCTCGGTGCGCTCGACGAGCGCAACCTCACCGAGCGCGAGCGCAACGCGATCTGGCGCGACATCACCGCCGAGGTGACAAGCCTCTGGGGCACTCGACAGGTACGCCAGCGCAGCCCGGAGCCGGAAGACGAGGCGCGCAACGTTCAGTGGTACTTAGAGAACACCCTCTTCGACGTCGTGGGCGACGCCTACGAGGAGTTCGAGGAAACCATCTCGAAGGAGTACGACGATATCGATTGCCCCAAGCTCTTCGAGTTCCGCTCGTGGGCGGGCTCCGACCGCGACGGCAACCCGTTCGTCACGCCCGAGGTCACCGACGAGACGCTGGCACGCCAACGCGAGGTCGCCGTCGAAAAGTACCGCGACCAGTGCAAGCGGCTCTCGGCCGTACTGAGCCAAGACGGTGAGCGCTACGCGGATAACGATCGGCTCGCGGAATCGCTGGCGGCCGACACCGAGCGGTTCCCGACGGTCGTCGAGGAGGCGCGCGCGCGGTACCCCGACGAGCCGTACCGCCAGAAGCTCCGGCTCATGCGCGAGCGGCTCGACCGCGTCGACGACGTACGGCCCGGCGAGTACCCCGACGGCGACGCGTTCCTCGCGGATCTTAACGTGATCGCCGACTCGCTGGTGGCCGACGGACAGGACACGGTCTGCGAGTCGTTCGTCGAGCCGCTCCGCCGCCAGGTGGACACGTTCGGGTTCACGCTCGCGTCGCTGGACCTCCGCGACCACCGCGAAAACCACACCAAGACGGTCGCCGAGGCGGTCGCCGTCGAGGGCGTCGACTACCGTGAGATGGACGAGGACGCCCGCCAGGAGTTTCTCACCGAGGCGATCTTACAGGACGATCCGGTCATCGACATCGATGAGCCCGGCGACGTCTCCGAGATCACCGAGCAAGTGCTTCGCCGGTTCGAGGAGTTCGCCGAGTGGCAGGACGAGTACGGCGCGCAGGCGATCGACACCTACTGCATCTCGATGACGGAAGAGCCGAGCCACGTGCTCGAAGTGCTCTTCTTGGCCGATCAGGTCGGCGTCGTCTCGCTACCGGACCACTCCGGAGTCGACGTGGTCCCCCTGTTAGAGACCGAGTCCGCGCTCAACGGCGCCGAGCGTATCCTCGGCGAGCTGTTCGACAACGAGGCGTACGCGACGTCCCTGGAGGTCCGCGGGGAGGTTCAAGAAGTAATGCTGGGCTACTCCGACTCCAACAAGGAGAACGGGTTCCTCGCCGCGAACTGGGACCTCTACGAGAACCAGCGTCAGATCGCGCGGTTCTGCCGCGAAGAGGATGTCACCCTCCGGCTGTTCCACGGGCGCGGCGGCTCCATCTCGCGGGGCGGCGGCCCGATGAACGAGGCGCTGCTCGCGCTCCCCAACGAGACCGTCACGGGACAGGTGAAGTTCACCGAGCAGGGCGAGGCGATCGCCGAGAAGTACGCCAACCCGCGGATCGCCGAACGAGAGCTCGAACAGATGCTCGACGCGCAGATACGCGCGCGTCAGGAAGCCAACGAGGAGCCCACCGAGGACGTGCCCGAGCGCTGGGTGGACGCGATGGAGACGATGGCGCCCGCCGCCCGGGAGACGTACCGCGATCTGTTGAACACCGACGGATTCGTCACCTACTTCGGGCAGGCGACGCCCATCTCCGTCGTCGAGAACCTCAACCTCGGGTCGCGTCCCGCCTCGCGCTCCGGCGAGCGCACCGTCGAGGACCTCCGAGCGATCCCGTGGGTGTTCTCGTGGACCCAGACCCGGCTCATCCTCCCGGGGTGGTACTCGCTCGCGTCCGGCCTCGACGCCTACCTCGACGAGGTCGGCGAGGAGGAGGGCTTCGAGACTCTCCAAGAGATGTACGAAGAGTGGCCGTTCTTCCGTACCACCCTGAACAACGCTGCGCTCGCGCTCGCCCGCACTGAACCGGAGATCGCCGCCGAGTACGCCGACCTCGCGGACGACGAGCTCCGTGAGCGCTTCTTCCCCGAGCTGGTCGGCGAGTACGAGCGCGGCCGCGAACTCGTCTTGGCGATCAGCGGCCGCGACGAGCTGATCCGGCGCGAGTGGCTCGAAGAAAGTCTCGACCGGCGGAACCCCTACGTCGACCCGCTGAACCTGCTGCAGGCGAACCTGCTCGGGCGCACCCACCGAACCGAAGAAGAGGAGCGGACCCTCCGGCTCACTGTCAACGGCATCGCCGCCGGGATGAAGAACACGGGGTAGTTCGGCGCCCCCACACGGCCGTCCGCCGCCGCGAGGAGTCCGACGGTTTTCCGTGCGACTTCTTCATCGACGTCGATACGACAATACCAACGGAGGCGGTTCCGCACCTCCTGCCCGGTGGCGTCGCTGCGGGCGGTGGCGACACCGTAGGGTTCCCCGACCACCGGAGTCGGGAACCACCGTATACCGCCCTCTTCGACGGGTTCAGCGTCCTTCGAGAAGGCACTCGGGCCCTCTGCCATCAAGTGAGATCTGAATCCTCGTTCTCTGGGATCGAAATACCTTCAGAACACACCGATGATGAATCCAACGCCCATGATGATGAGGACTCCAGCCGAGAAGACCGGTACGTACGGCCGATACTGTTTAACTGTCTCCTCATGGTGCTGATAGCCCGCAACCAACAGCATCGTCAGTCCCACGATGCCGATAATAACGGTAATCGCGTATGCACTCATCAGTTCAAGACAGTAGTTCGACCCGGCACATAGGGCGATAATCTCGAACTCTTCCTCGTGAGCGAACCCGAGCAGGAAGGCGAACCAAGCGATTCCGAACAATCCCCGCTCGGCGACATCATCGGAACTCTCGTGTGTATGTGAGTATCCCTCGAAGAACGGAAGTGTGCGCTTCAGGCGAGAGCCGAGTCTCTCGTCGTCCTGTGAATCGAGGTGGTCGTGGGTATCTCCGTGGCCGTGGTCGTGTGATGTGTGTTTCGTCGACTCGTAGTCGGGACTCTCGTGCGGGTGGGAGTGGTTCCCATCGGGACTGTTATGCGAGTGGTCGTGGCGGTACTCTCGGATCCCAAGACCGATCAGTAGTACGCCAGCAACCAGACTGACCGGGCCACCTATTTGGATCCCTCTGAGAATCGTGAGTGGCTCGTTGATTTGAGTGAGACTGAAATAGGATTTCGCGTAGAAGAACACGCCAACCATCGCGATGCTACTGATGAGGTGCCCGACACCGAGGATGAAACTCGCAGCAAAGCCGTAGAGCCACTTGTTTGTCTGATCCAACGCATACGAGGCGGCAACAGGCCACCCATGACCAGGTTCGACCCCGTGGACGGCCCCAAGTGCGACCGCACCGAGAAACAAGCCGAAAGCGTCTCCTGGTACCATCATCGTACCCTGAACTCGGCAAGAACGCCGAATAACGGTTGTTAATACCTGATCAGGGGAACCGTCATACTCGGGACTCTTGTGTCCGGATACCGGATATGACCGTATGCGAACGAGTTTCAATATCCCCGATGCGGTGGTTGACGAGTTCGATCAGGTCTGGCAGGACGAGGGACTGGACAATCGGTCTCGGGCCGTCCGGGAAGCGATACAGGAGTACATTGAATCGCATTCTCGACTCGAAGACCTCAGCGACGACGTTATCGCACTCGTCGCGTTTGACTACCGTCATCACGAAGTGATCGGAGAACTCCACGCCGTCCAACACGAGCACCAAGACGTGATTCTCAACACGAGTCACACACACCAGGGGGAATGGTGTCTCGAGTCCTTATTTTGCCAGGGAGCAGGCGAACGGGTTCGAGAGCTGACCTACCGACTTCGTGACTTCGACGGGGTGAACCGAGTGAAAATTATGGTGATTCGAGACAACTGAGAGCGGCCCACGCTTTGTTGATCCGCTCACTCAGTCTGCTGTTGTTGCCGTGTTTTTGCTCGGCTCGGACGGCGTGTTCAAGTAGAGATAGACCAACACGAGGATCAAGACGACCTGAACCGCCTTGTCGACGTAGTCGACAATCCCGTACTCCGACTTGACCACGAGCCAGAGCGGGATCTGGACAGCCGTATACGGGATCCCAACTAAGTAGAGCAGTCGCCGCCGATAGTCTAAGAAAAAGAGCATAAGTGCGCCGGCGTAGCCAACGCCTGCCAGCGCAACAGGAATCCGTCCCTCGATGACACCAGCATACACGTGCAAGACGCCAGTAATCACAATCAGTACAACTGCCAACCATTGAATCTGGGTGAGCGACCCGATCCGAGTTGCTGAATTATTTTGTGCTTTCACTACAATACTAACCTGTATTGGTTGGGTGATAAGGACTGTTATTATCTAACTCATAGTGTCATCATACGACGCCCATAAGCCGCAATTCTGCTGTTGCAGCATCTGGCCATAGGTCCGTCTTTGCTCGGAAAAATAGTATCCGCACAGCAGCTCCGGTCGATCGATACTGGTTATGCGTTGAGGTCACCCGATCTCCCACAATCTCGGAGGATGTGTTTGATGCGTAACTTATTTTCACAGCTATTAGAGATAGTTATTTGTTGAGAGAATGTGCGTATTAATCGCCGTCGTCACCGACTAGATGACTGAGTGAAAACAGCGATAGAGACGAAGCTTAATCTCCGACGGCATTTGGTTAATTGTCATTTATAGATACAATTTTAGACGTGACAAGATTATTTTTGTTAGTGTATTTGTGACAGGCCTCGTAGCTGTCGGCGCTTTTGGGGCATTTATACTCGGACAAACGCCCTCTGTGTTTCTCCGTGACAAATTTACTGACCCTATCTGGCTATTCAGCTGTGTGTTTCTGGTGACCATCTGGGTTTGGATGTATCCAAGATTACAAACGAACCGCGATAAACAAACAAACTAATTCTCTGCTGGCTTGTCATCTACTTGGTCTGTATTGACCGCGACCGGGTCAACACGTATCACTAACTGAGGATCTCAACAGGCAAGTCAATAAAAAGCGGGACTGCTTTACCTACTTCCCACGAATACACACCGAGATGGCTCGGCGCGTCTTCTATCACCACCCACAGGCCGAGAATTTCTCACTCAAATATAGCTCTGCATCCTTAGCAGAGCTCCGATCTCAGCGAGAGCAATCCAACGAGTCGACGAAGCTCGTCCGGTACCCCTTTGAAACACCGATCTATGTGCTCTACGAAGGCGATTCAGAGATCGAATCTGCCCAAGACATCGACTTCGATCAGGAATGGCTGAGCGGACGCATCCGTGACCTCCCTCGTGCTGGGCAAGTTGTCGCATTCCGATTAGTGGAGCTGCTCGAAGCCGCTGTCGATGTTCGAGATGAAGATGAGTTCCGGCTCTACAAAGAGTTCGAACCGCAAAAGATCCAGCAGGCACTCGATCACGTGTCCTGGGGAGCACCACTTCCGAACGTCGCTGGGGAAGTGATGTCGAATTTGATTCTCCGGCACTCTCTCCCGAATGCGAATCATCGAACTGGCATCGCGATGCTACAATTCTGTATTGAGAGCGTAGAGCCGGGTTTTGAGATGCCACGAACACACGTCGACGACGATACCTGGCGAGAATGGGTCGATCCCTACATCGTTGATTCCAAGCGGCTCATTACTGTTCGTCGGAACAACCTTCGTTTCAAGCAGCTCAAAGAGTTGGACGTCGACCTCGTCGAGCGGAAAGACGGGATCCAAATTCGATTGTCCGAATTCGAACTGGATATGCACTGGCGAGAAGCCCTCTCAGAGTACGCCGGGCAGCACGAGTCCCACTGTACGGACTTCGCTCAGGCAATCCTCCAACGTGCAGAACGGGATGATCTGCTCGATCGTCAAGGACCAACGAAACAAGAGTTCATCACGTATCTGGAGGACGGACTCGTCGAACGAGACTTCAGAGAAATGTTCTGATCAGTCGCGAAGCTCGGCGACCGACTGGCCGACCTCACGGACGTGTTCACTCCGCTCAAGGTCAAGTTCTTCAGCGAGGTAGTCAACTGTCTCTTCAAGACTCATACTGGAAGGAAGTCCGTGAAGCGGGATAAATCTAGTGCTGATATTTGCGCTCTATCGTTTCCGTTGAAATCCTCTTCTTCAGAGATATTATCGTCTGAAACAGCCGGTCGCTGAAGAGTGCGGTATAGGGCGCTCGTCGTTTAATCAGACAGGGAGCCAGTATATTTATTCATCTTACACTTCAAGACAGAGTATGGTTTCACGAGAAAACAAAATAATCGTAGTCTTCGTGCTCGTAGGATTTGCTCTCCACACAGCTACGTTCTATTTTACCGAACTCCCGGACAAAGTGAGGATAGGCCTTCTAATATTGGTGGCTGTCATTACTCCGATGACGATGAAGCCTCTGGACGACTACTCTCGCTTACCGGGGCCGAGTCCGGGTTTCGAGAACCCGCAACGGTCGCGATCGACATCACGAAGGTTCCCTACTATGGCCAAGTGGAAGGAATGCCGATGGTGAGTGGCGATACTAATGGTGAAGGTCATGTGTTCAAGTACGCGACTCTCACGATCGTCGGCAGAAACATTCCCTTCATCCTCGAAGTAGAGCCTGTTCGCGAGAGTTCTGCGTGGGACGAGAATCCATCAAATCGGATACATAGGACGGTGCGACGGCTTATTCAGCGGGCGCGTGAACACGTCGATATCGAGATGGTTCTCTGTGACGCGGAGTTCGATTCAAACCATGTCCTTCAGACACTGTCGAACCTGAATGTGGATTATCTCATCTCGACACGAGTCAATGGGCCTGAAAAGGAGGCCATTGAACGAATGAATAACGACGGGCAGGAAGTTGCTGTTGAGAAGAGCAGTGTCCATCTCAAGAATGGGTCCCACTCGATGCGATTCCTGTACGTTCCATCAAAGAACAGCGATGGGACAAGTGTGTTCGCAACGAACGTCGACGTCGGTCCAGCTGAGGCAAAGTCGCTCAGTCGGAGATACAGTTCGCGCTGGCAGATTGAGAGTGAATACAAATCGATCAAACACGAGTTCCTCGCTAAGACATCTTCCAAGGACTACCGCGTCAGGTTGTTCTACTTCGTGTTCGGTGCGTTGTTGCACAATATCTGGCGGATGACAGATTTCCTGTTAAAAGCAGAAGTCGGTGGACTCGAGGACGGAGTATTCGATTGACCACCAGTCCTTACAGCCGGAGAGACGACGGAGTTGGTCTCATCAGCACTTCTGCCGTACGGGTAGTGCTTAGCTGAGAACCCGATTCTCGTGACGGCTATGAGTGGCAATACTGCCACTTCAGAGGAAATTTCGGTCGTTTCTTCGTTTACTCTCCAGATTCTCTTGGAGATATCATGCTACTAGTGAGTGAACTGCTTTGAGACCCTTTCTTCGGGTCCTCCAATCCCGGAAACCTATCTATTTCTGGCTATCCTCCGAAACGGTAATCTCCGAGACCCGCCAATTCTATATAGCGATACTCGATATATGCCGCCGGACGAGAGATGATCGTCGCTGAGCGTCGACACAAGAGCAGAACCGCTGAGCCGTCGACCATCGCGGAATTAGACGGAACACACCGCAGAGCTGCGGCTCAAGGAGCGAACGAGACGCACAAAAAGCGAATCCTCGATCTACGCGTAGCGTTCGAGTTCCGGTCGGTCGAGGTCGTCGAAGACGTCGGTGGCGACCTCGGAGAGGAACGCTTCGCCCTCGTCGGAGAGCCGACGGCCCTCGCCGGCGGCGGTCATCACGAGCCCGTCGTCTTCGAGGGCCTGGAGCGACGTGCGGATGAGGTTGCGGGAGCCGCCCTCGTGTTCGCCCGGGCGGACGGAGTAGCGGTTCGAGCCGCGCTTCTTCGAGCCGTACTCGGTGGCGAGCCGCTCGATGCCGATCGGCTCGTTCTGGGCGACCTTCCGGAGGAGGCTGGCGGAGCGCACGTACCAGAAGTCCTCCTGTTCCGGCGGGAGCTCTTTACCGGCGCCGCTCTTAGCGAACTCGACCCAGTCGGGCTCGTCGATCCGGTCCTCGAGTCGTGCGGCGACCTCCTCGATGAGGGCGTCGGCCGGCACGTCGTAGATGGTTACCATTGCAGTGTTTTTCAGCCTAACGTCGTTTAAACCCATCGTATTCGAGAAACGTCGTGTGACCCGTTTTCACGGGGCAGCGGAGCCATAGAACCGGAATCAGGAGCGAAAACTCTCGTCGTCGACGCTCCGAACAGCTACTCGACGTACTCGTACTTTCGCTCGTTCATCCGGCCCCAGCCGGTGAAGACGAACTCCGCCTCGGGCTGTGTGAACTCCTCGATCTCGCGTTCGACGTCCATGTCGTACTCGTGGACGTCGTGGACGTCCTCGTACTCTTCCCACGTGAGGTCGTAGCGGGCCGCGAGCCGGTCGTCGATGTCGAGTTCTTCGATCTCCTCGCGCCATCCCTCACGAATCGTCTCCGCGTGGATCTCCGCCTGTGCGCCGGAGCCGTAGGAGGCGACGAGCAGCGTGTCGTCCACGAACGAGCGGTCACGGGTCAGCGCGTCCCGCAGCGCGCTGATGCGCGCGATGTGGACCGAGCTCGTGTACCAGTTGCCGACCTCCCGCGAGAGCCCGAGCGTCGGCTCCACGGCGGTGTCGTACCACGTCTGGTACTGCTCGGTCGTCTTCAGCTTGTCCATGTAGTCGCGGATGGCCTCCTCGTAGGCCTCGCGGTCCGCGTAGTCGCCCTCGCGAGGCTGCCGGCCGATCTCGCCGGCGAGCGCGTCCTCATGCTCCGTGTCGCGGATGACGTGTCGGTACGCCAGCAGCGCCGCCTTCCGGACCATCCCCGGGAACGGCGTGTGGAACGGGGCGTACACGAAGTCGTCGAGTTCGATGTCGTCGGTGACAGACTCGTAGTCTTCGAGGGCCTCGCGCATCCGGGAGAGGTACACCTGCACCGAGCGTTTCCCGTCCACGCTCGGGAACTGCTGGTTCGGCTTCAGAAAGTCCGTCTCGTCTTTCGAGCCGTACCCTTGGTCCGTCGAGAGCGCGACGACCGAGGGGTCCTCGTCGATCAGCATCGCGACGGCGCCGGCGCCCTGCGTCGCCTCGCCCGGGTCTCCGCGGGCGTACAGCGCGGTGTCCGTGGTGATAACGATCGCCGGGCGACCGCGGTTCCGTCCCGCTCGGATCCAGTTGTAGGCGTCGTCGATCGCCTGCGTGCCCGCCAGGCAGGCGAATTTGCGCTCGCCCTTGTTGGCGTGGGTGAAGTCGCCGTCGTACACCTGTTCGAGACAGCCCGCGATGTACGTCGACACCGGTTTCGAGTGGTCGAACGCCGACTCCGTGGCGACGTCGATTCGGCCGATGTCCGACGGAACGAGCCCTTTGCGGTCCATCAGCCCCTTCGCGGCGTTCGCGCCCATCGTGACGATGTCCTCGTACACGTCCGGGAACGAGGAGTTGTTGAGCCCGAGCCCCTTCGTGTACTTCTCCGGGTCGTCGCCCTTCTCCGGCGCGAACGTGCCCGGTAAGTCGAGCTTGAGGTTTCCGGTCCAAATTTCGACGGCGTCGATGCCGACTTCGGTCATACACGGTCGTTCAGACGGCCGGCATATGGCTTTGTCGATGGTGGGTTACGTCGATCGTGGAAGTATTTGCGGTGAACTGTTTACGCGGCTGGTCAGTGTCGAAGTTATCGTAATTACTGATCTACTTCGCGTGATTGCAGTCGGTTTAAGCAAAACGTATCACTGGGTAGTATTCAATCACTTCGGATCTTAGTTTATCAGTTTGACTTTGTGGTAGCTATACGCTCGAATTAGCAAACGTGTGTACTTATACTAGTGAATTAGTGACAAAATTGCAGATTTAAGATACTAGGCTGATACAAAATATTGTGCTCTGGTGCCGTCGTCGTAATCGAGTGTTACAATGAACCAATCATTTTTATTGGCCTTTTGCATACCCCTAATTTCCAAGTCTTTGGTCTCGGCTGCTGACAAGGACACAGGAGGATCAAGAGGTACACGATCTCCTCCTACGTCGAACGGGACGAGGCCTGCAGCAGATCCATCGCGAACATCTCCATCGGTGACCTGACCACCTTGGTTATTCGAGTTGTAATAGTTCAGTCTAAATTGGGTGATATTCTGCTCTGTGTCACCAGTATTGGTAAATTCAAGATTCCATCCATTGTTAACTTTCTCAGCCCCCTCAAATACAACTCCATTGACGTTAGGGTTGGCTTCTGATTCTCCTCCACCCACACCGCCTGCGGCACCGAGGTCGGCAAAGAGGACCGATTCCCAAGGCCGGTCCACGTCCTCAAACTCGTTGATATGGAATTCGACGTCGCGGACTGCGTCTACCTCGTACTCCACACGGCCCGATTCGTCGGTCGAAAGGGTTGCGTCGGCTGTCCCGTTATTCTCGACGTCGACTTCGACCTCGGCACCCACAACCGGATTGTTGAACCGGTCTCGAACTTCGGCGACGGCGACACCGTCAGTTGACGAGACGTTTGTTATGTACCCTGTCGACTCGTCCGGCGCGCTTGTGCCGGTCCCCAGTCCGACCTTCCCAAGTTCAAGCCGGTAGCTCTCGGTCCCATTTAGTTCGACTCGAACCGTGCCGCCCGCGACGGTGACGTCCTCAACGTTCGCATCGTCTTCCGCAAGCCCGTCGCGCCACGCCGACTCGAGATCCCCGGCCCGCTCCGTCGACACGTCGGTCGGCAGTTCGAGGACGATCGGGCCGGTTCCGGTCGAGTTTAGCGTCACCGAGCGCCGGCTCTGCGAGAGCGTCTCCGGGTCCAGACTCGTCCGTTCGATGCCGGACTCGTCCACGGTCCCGTTCAGCGCGGTCAGCCGGATCCGGTTGTCGCTGTCTACCACGGTCTGCCCGGTCCGAGAGAGGACCGTATTCTCGAACTCGGCGACGACGAGCGAGTGCTCGTACACGAGATCGGGACCGTCCCGGAACTCGTGGTACCGGGGCGAGTACCGCAGCGAACGCGTGTCGAACGCGATTGCTCCGTCCGTTTCGGTCCGGTTGTTCCAGTATACGACGACATTTCCGTCGCCTTCGACCGTTGCGTTCTCGATACGCAACTCACGCGGGTCGGTCGTCGACAGCTGACCCGAGGCCGGCGGGGGATTCAGCGCGAACGTTCGCTGAGGGTACCGCGTTCCGAGTTTCACTGATGTCGATCGACCGGCACCAGTCCGACTCGCGCTCAAGACTGCGTTTCGCAAGTCCAGGAACTCGCCTTCGATTTGCTGGCTGTGCTCGAACTCGATGTCGCTGTTCTCCTGCGGCACCACCTGGACCTGATACAACGAGAGCGCCAGAATCAGGAACCCGAACAGGATCACCGTCCCGACCACGACCGACTGGCCTCGACGGTCGCGACTGAAGCGCATTAGGAGATATCGACGCCGGACGGGTATAAAATCCTCCGTCCAGGGTCTCAGTCGCGATAACCACTCGTGCGGTCGCGATCGGCGTCGCAGTCACCGAGAGTCAGTCGCCGTCGACCCGCCGCGCCGTCAACCACGCCGACAGAACGGAGACGGAGGCGGCGAACCCCCCGAGCAACACGGCCTGCGTCCAGTTGAACCCGAGCAGCGTCCCCGCGACCGGGGTGATGAAGAGGAACGTGACCAGCAGCGCACCGAGCGACGACGCGAGAGAGACGGTGGATCCGTCGGAGTCAGTCATATCCCGGATCTGGCGTGCGAGAGCGATAAACCGGCCGATCGGACGACATCGGTGGGGTCGTCGAGGCCACCAGCTCAGTCGACCAGAACGTAACATAAATCTCATTTCGCGATATTAAATACGAGAACTCGCTGGCCCGCATTCCGATCACGCAGACTGAGGAGATGGCGCCTCTAGGATATGGACGCGATTCAGGCGTCGTCCTGTTCGTAGGCGTCGAACCAGCCGCTAACGGTCTGTTCGAGCGCCCCGGTCGTGCTCCCGAGGTTCAGCATCTGGTAGCCGTTCCCCGCTTTTTCGTTCACGTCGTCCATCCCGAACCCGAGGCCAGCAACGGGGACACCCGCATCGACGGCCTTCGATCGAACCGTCTCGACGGCCTCCTCTACCTCCGGATGATCGATTTCACCCGGGTGGCCGAGCGACACCGAGAGGTCGAACGGGCCGATGAAGACGAATCCCAGCTCCGGGACCGCGAGAATGTCGTCCACGTTCTCGACGGACGCCTCGGTCTCGATGGTCACACCGACGAGGGTCTCTCTGTCCTCGGTGGCGACGTACTCATCGGCAAGCCCCCAGCGAGACGCCCGGGGCGAGGCCAGTCCCCGATCGCCGGGGCCGCCATCGTAGCGAAACCGAGCGGAGCGAACTCCCTCTCGGACTTCGTCGGCGGTTTCCACGCGCGGAAGGAACACGTTTCTCGCACCGAGGTCCAGCGCTTTCCGGACGAGCGTCGGGTCCGTGTCGGGGAGCCGGATAAGTAACTCTATATCCGTCCGTTCGCCCGCGCGGAGCAGGTCTTCCAACTGGCCCCCGTCCCACGGGTCCGGGCCACCGTGTTCGAAGTCTAACCAGACGAAATCGACGCCGAGTTCGCCGTAGAACTCCACGAGCGTTGGGCTGTACGTGTTGTCGAGCACTCCGAGTGCGACGTCTCCGCCGTCGAGAGTCGCGGCGAGGTCGTTAGTGGGTTGGGAAGCGGTCACAAACTACTGGACGGGACTCGGGCGAATTGTTATACATACCGTACTCGCGTATGGCGGGAGTAATCCCCTGTTACCGGCGTGTCAGAGTGCTCCACCCAGCGATCCGAAGGGGAACAGAGTCACCCGATTCGAAGCGGATAATCTAGTCGAAAGCGTTGACGCTATCAGATCCGGATGGAAAGCGGACGTCGCACTATCTCCCGGGGTTGCGTGTCGTTCCCGCCGCCCGACCGGTCCGTTTTTGCGCGCGGCCGCTGTCTCGGCGCGTATGGCGAAACAGCCGCACCTGCTGGTCGAGGAGGGCGACGTCCACGAGATCGCGATCATCCCGGGCGACCCGGGACGCGTCGACCGAATCGCCGATCTGTGTGACGATAGCGAACTCGTCGCGCAGAACCGCGAGTACAAGATCGTCAACGCGAGCTACGAGGGGACCGACCTCACCATCTGCTCGACCGGGATCGGCTGCCCGTCGGCCGCCATCGCGGTCGAGGAGCTCTCGCGGGTCGGCGTCGAGACGTTCCTCCGGTGTGGCACCTGCGGCGCCCTGCAGGCCGACATGGAGGTCGGCGACATGGTGGTCGCGACCGGCGCAGCCAAGGAGGAGGGGACGAGCAAGCGGTACGAAGATGAAGTGTACCCCGCGGTCCCCGACTACGACGCGCTCACCGAACTCGTCGGCGCCGCCGAGGACAACGACGAGGAGATCCACGTCGGGCCGATCGTCTCCGACGACGCCTTCTACAACGAGAGCGACGAGTACGTCGAGGAGTGGAACGACGCGAACCTGCTCGCGATCGAGATGGAGGCGGCGACCGTCTTCGCGCTCGCGCGCCGGAAGGGGCTGCGCGCCGGCGCGATCTGCACCGTCGACGGCAACCTCGTCGCGGGCAGCCAGAAGGGCGCGGACTCGGACGACGAGCTGCCGGAGAAAGCCAAGGACAACGTCGAACGCGCGATTCGGATCACGCTGAACGCGGTCACCGCGCTGTAGGCGCTGATTCCGAGAATCGGTCCGTTACTCTTCCGCTCGGAACTCCACCAGCGTCAGGTCGCGGTCGAGCGCGCAGGTGTCGTGCGGGGGCTCGCCGAGCACCTGATCGATCACGCGCTCGTCGTCGAAGTCGGCGCCGTCGGGGACGCAGTACCCGTGGCTCGGGCACTCGGTGTGCGGGCACGGACCGGCGAGCGAGACTCGCCCGCCGGCGTACGCCTGCTTCGACGGGACGTTCGCGGGGACGGGCGCGGGCTCGACCTCGACCGCGCGGACGCCCGCGTCGTGGACGGCGCAGTCGAGCGTCTGCGCGTTCTCGCGGATCCCGGTCACGCGGTACCGAGTCCCCTCGGAGAGGTTGAGACACTGGCTCCGGTAGGGACACCCCTCGCAGTCGGGCGACTCCCCCTGATAGACGAACTCGCGGCCCGTGTCCGCGAGCCGCGTGCCGATGAGCGTGACCGTGGTCATATCCGGGGTGACGCGCCGAGAGTCCGTAAGCGTCCCGCCTCGCGAGGCACGGGACGGGCGATGCGGAGGACGAGCGACCGGGAGGGAGTCGGCGCTTCCGGAGGGCAAGACACATCCCCGCCCCCCGGCAACGACGAGCGAACGATGATCGCGGCGCTGGCGCGGGACGCGAAGCGGGAGGCCGAAGCGGCGAACGAGCGGCGCGTGCTCGTGTTCGCCGGCGACCGCGACCGCGGATTCGACGCGGCCTACAGCGCGATCGAGGCGGTCGAGCCCACGTCGACGGCTATCGTCTCCACGCGCGAGGGGTTCCGGTTCGAGGAGCATCGCCCGCGAAGCGCCGACGAGCTGCTCGGCCGCACCCGCGAGGTCGTCGTCCTCGACTGCCACGAGCAGTTCGTCCCGAACGCGCTCGGTCGGAGCGTCGGCGCGGTCGACGGCGGCGGCCTCCTCGTCCTCTTGACGCCCGACCTCGACGCGTGGCCCGCGATCCGCGACCGGTTCGACGACTCGCTCGCTGTCCCGCCGTCCGAGATCGACGACGTGACCGGCCGCTTCCGCGATCGCTTCGTCGGGACGCTTCGGTCGCATCCGGGGATCGCGATCGTCTCGCTGGGGGCGGGCGGGCCGGAGGACGACGCGATCGAACGCGACGGGCTCACCGGTCCAGAGAGCGATGCGGCCGCGGAACGGGCCTCCGCACCGGCCTCCGCACCGACCGCCCCGCCGAACGCAACGTTCCCGGCGGCGGTCTACGACGCCTGTCTCACGGGCGATCAGGTCCGGGCCGTGAACGCGTTCGAGTCGCTCGCAACGCCGGGCGACGCGGTCGTCGCCGAGGCGGACCGCGGGCGCGGGAAGTCGAGCGCGGCGGGGATCGCGGCGGGCGCGCTCGCGCTCGCCGGGCACGACGTGCTCGTCACGGCTCCGGCCTTCCGCAACGCGGCGGAGGTGTTCGCGCGAGCGAGCGAGCTGATCGGCGAGAGCGAGAGCGACCCCGAGAGCGACGCCCGCCGGCTCGACGCGCCGAGCGGGGGGCGGGTTCGCTTCCTCGCGCCCGCTGAGGCCGCCGACCTCCCCGACGACCCTGACGTCGTGATCGTCGACGAGGCGGCCGCGCTTCCGGTGCGGCTGCTCGAACGGTTCCTCGACGCGCCGGCGGTCGCGTTCTGCACGACGGTCCACGGCTACGAGGGCGCCGGACGCGGGTTCTCGATCCGGTTTAAAGAACGTCTGCATGCGAGCCCGTTCACGGTCCGAGACGTGCGGCTCGACGAGCCGATCCGGTACGCCCGGAACGACCCGGTGGAGGCGTGGGCGTCGCGCGCGCTCCTGTTGGACGCCCGCCCGGCGGTCGACGAGGCGGTCGCGGGCTCGGCGGTCGAGGAGGCGACGTACCGACGGCTCACCCCCGACGACCTGCTCGCGGACGAGGCCCTACTCAGGGAGGCGTTCGGGCTGCTCGTCGCCGCGCACTACCGCACGGAGCCGAACGACCTCGCGCGGCTGCTCGACGCCCCGAACCTCGTCGCGCGGGCGCTCGTTGCCAAGGAGCGGATTGTCGCGGTCGCGCTGCTCGCGCGGGAGGGCGGGCTCGACGCCGAGACCCGCCGGCGGATGTACGAGGGCGAGCGCGTCCGCGGCAACATGGTGCCGGACGTGCTCACGAGCCAGCTCCGCGACGAGGGCGCGGCCGAGCCGCGGGGGCTGCGAACGGTCCGGATCGCGACCCACCACGCGCTCAGAGGCGAGGGGTTCGGCTCCCGGCTGCTCGACGAGGTACACGAGGAGTTCGGTCGCGATATCGATTACTTCTCGGTCGGCTACGGCGCGACCCCGCGACTGCTCCGCTTCTGGCGGCGGGCGGGCTACCGGACGGTTCACCTCTCCGCCTCTCGCAACGACGCCTCCGGCGAGCACTCGGCGATCATGCTTCGGCCCGCGAGCGACTCCGGGAGATCGCTCCTCGACCGCAACGCTGCCGCGTTCCGCGACCGCGAGCGCGACGGGCTCTCGGACGCCCACCGCGACGTGGACCCCGACGTGGTCGTCGGCGCGCTCCGCGCCTGTCCGGCGTCGATGCCCATCGACCTGACAGAGACCGAGTGGTGCTCCGTCGTCGGCGCGTCGTTCGGCCCCGGGATGTACGACAGCGCGCCCGGCGCGTTTCGCGACCTCGCCCTCGCGGCGCTGATCGAGGGTGACGAAGGCAACGAGACGGACGAAATAGCCCTCGACGGCCGGGAGGAACGCCTCCTCGTCCGGAAGGTCTTGCAGGGCCAGCCGTGGGAGTCGGTCGCCGCCGAACTCGGGTACGTGTCGACGGCCGCCTGTATGCGCGCGCTCGGCGACGCGTACAAGCCCTTAGTCGAGCGGTACGGGACCGACTTCGCGCTCGCGGAGCGGGAGCGGTTTATAAACGACTGAGAGACGTCTACGCGGTTACTTATAAACAGCTGTGCGGTGGCGCGTGTCGATGAGCAGCCGTCAGGCTGCGAATCGCACGCGCGAGGGAGCGGTGAGCGCTCGGAGAGCGCGAACCGCGAGGCTGGGGAGGCGTGAGGTGCTGTGCGGTAGCTGTGCGGGGCGGGGCTCAAAGGGGCAGTCGCGAGGGCGGCGTAGGCGACGGAAGCACCGCAACGAGAGAGCGAACGAAGTGAGCGATCGAGTGAGGAGCGCAGCGAGCGTACGCCGCCCTCGCGACTGGGGCTTTGGCGGCCGTCACCGCACCGCCGACAGCAACGACGTATTGCCGAGCGATGGGACTTTGGCGGGTTTTCCGTCGATCCGCGATCAAGGACGTATAAGTGGTCTGCGGTGGCTTCGGAGGCGAGTACGACGCCCTCGACCGTTTATAAGCGGTTCTCGCGGCCGGGGTCGACATCGATCGCGTCGACGGGGCAGACGTCCACACACAACATACAGTCGATACACTGGTCCTCGTCGGCGGGGTTCGCCTTCCGCTCCGACTCGGGGTGACCGGGGGTGTCGACCCACGCGAACACGTCGACCGGGCAGTCCTCCAGGCAGGCGCCGTCGGCGAGACAGATGTCGAAGTCCACCGCGACGTGCGTGCCGCGGATCCCCTGCTTCTCCGGCGGCTCGACGGGTCCCCAGACGGCGACGCCGTCCTCCTCGCCGACTTGCTCCCGGTTCTGTTCGAAGTTCGAGTCGATAGCCATCTTGGCCGTAGTTCCGGGGCTCGCTATTTAACCCCCGCGGCAGGGAGTCACGGAACGCCCGGACCAGCCGCCCGAAGCCGCCTACGGGTGCGCGTAGTACGCGAGCAGGTCCTCCTCCCCGGTCGGCCCGTCGGGCTCGTCGGTCGCCTCGGGGTCGAACGCGTCGATCCGAGCGAATCCGACGCGAACGAACTGGACGACGGTGTCGGGAGCCATCTCGGCGAGCGCGGGCTCGGCGATCCCGCGAACGTCGCCGGAGACGGTCCGAAGGAGCGTGTCGAGCCCCTCCTCAGCCGGCACCCAGTGGATTACGTCCACGTCGCCGTCGCGGACCACGTCGATGTCGGCGTCGACGAAGGTCAGTTCGTCGCCCGCGTACCGAACGCAGCCGTACCCCTTGAGCCAGACGCGCTCGCCCTCGCTCGGGAGGTCGGAGGACTCGACGACGATCCGCCCGGCGGGCACCTCGCGGTCGCCGCGGTCGGCGTGATCGGGGTGAAGCGGCGGGTGGCCAGCCTCGGGCGCGGGGGCGTCGCCGTCGACGATCGAAAGCTCAACGGCGGGGTCGTCGTCGCGGTCGCGCACGAGGAAGTACCGGTTCGCCTCGTCGTCGACCAGGTCGCGGTTGTTCGCATACACCGACGACATCGCGAGATCGACGTCGGAGGTGGACATCCCCAGGTCCGTCATCGAGTCGACCAGCGCCTGCCCCTGGATCCCGCGGCGGCGCATGGACTGGATCGTCGGGGCGCGCGGGTCGTCCCAGCCGGTCAGCTCGCCGTCCTCGATGAGGGCTTTGATCGTCGAGGTGGAGAGTGTCACGTCGTACTCGTCGACCTGCACGTGGCCCCAGTGGAGCACCTCGGGGTACTCCCAGTCGAAGTAATCGTAGACGAACCGCTGGCGCTTCGCGGAGTCCTGGAGGTCGATCCCGCGGATGATGTGCGTGACGCCCGTGAGGTGATCGTCGACGCCCGACTGGAAGTCAAGCATGGGCCAACAGCGGTAGTCGGCGGCCTCCTCGCGCGGGTGCGGGGTGTCGATCATCCGGAACGCGACCCAGTCGCGCAGCGCGGGGTTCTTGTGCTCGATGTCGGTCCGCACGCGGAGCACCATCTCGCCGGCCGAGTGCTCGCCGTCGACCATCGCCGAGAACTCCTCGTGAACCGTCTCAGTATCCTTGTCGCGGTGGGGACACGCCTCGGCGTCGTTTTTAAGCGCGGAGAACTCCTCGCCGGAACACGAGCAAGTGTAGGCACCGCCGGCGTCGATCAGGTCGCGGGCGTGGTCGTAGTAGGTCTCCACCCGGTCGGAGGCCCGGATCACGCGGTCGGGCTCGAAGCCGAGATACTCGATGTCCTCCAAGATCGCGTCGTACGCGTCGAGGTCGGGCCGCTTCGTCTCCGGATCAGTGTCGTCGAACCGGCAGATGAACGCGCCGTCGTACCGTTCCTTGTACGTCCCGATCACGGCGGGCATCCGGGCGTGACCGACGTGCCACGGGCCGTTGGGGTTCGGCGCGGCGCGCATCACGACCTCGCCCTCCTCGGCGTTCGGGAGGTCGGGAAGGACGTGTTCGTCTTCCTCGTCGTCGGCCTCGAGCTCCGCGAGCCTGTCGGGCGCGAGCTCGCCGAGCCGTTCTCGGCGCTCAGCCTCGTCCATACCGGCGATTCGGTTCACGACCGGCGCGACGACGCCGGGGATCTCGTCGCCGTGCGGTCGGAACTCGGGGTTCTCGCCCATGAGCGGGCCCATGATGGCACCCACGTCCGGGTCGTTGCCGTGTTTGAGCGCGTTGAACAGCGCGGCGGCCTCGCCGGCCGCCTCGACGCGCTCGCGGAGTTCGTCGTCCATGCACGACGCTTGTCGGGGTCGGCTCAAAAACGCCGCGGAACGGCGGTCGAAGAGGTGACTCGGACAAAACCGGATCGCAACGGGGGGCCGCGGGCAGGGGTATCGAACTCACGAGTCCGGACCGAGTTAAACCGTCGAGACCGTTCACGCCGGTAGGTGCCCGCTACCCGCGTGAACGGTCGGTGTACTTATCAGGACTCGACGGGCTACGTGAACGGATTCGCATTTATTCGCGTCGCCGTCCGCCCGCCTCCGCCGGGTTGATATCGGGGCGAGCCGTGGATGACGCATGAACACGAGAGCGATCGAGGCCCGAGCGCGGACCGCGGAGGGGTCGGCGTGGTAGGACCGATGACGGAGGCGGAGCGCGACGCCGGCAACCGACGTATAAAAGCCGTTATCCTCCTTATCGTGGCGGTGTCGCCGCCGCTCATCGCGCTCCAGTTCGGCCCCTCGCCCGTCGAACTGCTCGCGGCCCTCGGCGGCGGCGTCGCGCTCGGGCTGGTCGTCGTGTGGTACCTCGGGCGGTTAGGCAAGGAGTTCGCCGGGAGTTCGCGTCGGCCGGGTCGGCGGCGCTGAGGCGGGGTATTTTTGGCTCTTAGTCCTGCTCGATCCGCGAGGCCGCCGATCGGGGCGCACCCGGTCCCGCCACGACCTCGCCAGCGCGGTCGCCCGCGGTCGACCGTGACGACGACAGCGGCGAGATGCTCACCTCACCCTCGATGGCCGCGAGCCGGTCGGACCCGGGATCGTCGGCGACGTCGCCGCGGAGGAACTCCCGCCAGAACCGGTCGCGGAGTTCCATCCCCATCTCTCCGCGCCGCTCGCTGAACTCCCAGCCTTCGGGCACGTTTTCGTTTTCGGGCTCCGCCTCGCCCGGGTGGAACTCGATCACGTCGAAGCCGCGCGCGGGTTCGGTCAGCCGGTAGGTCGGGTCGTCGGCCGCCTCGTCGTCGGCGGCGGGGACGTTGACGTTCAGCACGTCGGCGCCGAACGGGAGAGCGAGGGCGGCGTCGGCGTCGACATCGCGTTCCGCGCGGTCGAGCAGGTCGGCGACGACCTCCGCGGCGACCGCGAAGTCGCCGTTGTCGAGCGTCGGTGGCACCGGGAGGTTGCCGCGGTCGTACAGCGACACCGCGATCGCCGGCGTGCCGAGGAACGACGCCTCCATCGCGGCGCCGACCGTGCCGGACTGCCCGAGGATGTGGGCGCCGATGTTCGGCCCGTGGTTACAGCCGGAGACGACGGCGTCGGGGTCGAGCCCGAGCGCCACGTCTGCGACGGCGACGCAGTCGGCGGGCGTCCCCTCGACCGCGTAGCCGGCGTCGGTCTCGGTGTACTCCACCGTCGTGTCCCACCACGAGCGCGCGCCGCCGACGCCGGACTGGTTGCTCGCCGGCGCGACCACCGTCACGTCGTAGTCGCGAGAGAGCGCGTCGGCCAGCGCCCGGATCCCGACGGCGTCGATGCCGTCGTCGTTGGTGAGGAGGATCTCCGTCGTCATGGCCAATACTGGGAGGGGACGGGGGAAAACGTCGCCGGTCGCGGGTAAACGGGGACAGGCCGGTAAGCGCAGAACGAGGACCGACGGATGAGCGCAAAACGGGAAACGGAACCGCGGACGCCGGCTGGGTGGTACTCGGTGGTCAGCGAGAGGACGCGAGACGCGGGAACGCGCGCCGGATCGAAGGCGGGGTCAGTCGGCCGCGACGTGACGCGTGGGGTTCGCCAGCTCCAGCACCTCGTCGAAGAAGCTGAGCGAGTCGTGCGGGCCGGGGTTCGCCTCCGGGTGGTACTGACGGGTGATGACGTCGAGCTCCTCGCTGTCGAGCCCCTCGACGGTGTCGTCGTTGACGTTCACCTGCGTCACCTCCAGCGGTCCAGTATCCGCGACCGTGTAGCCGTGGTTCTGCGTCGTCATCACGACCTTCTCGCTCCGGAGGTCCCGGACGGGCTGGTTGACGCCGCGGTGACCGAACGCCATCTTCTCGGTCGAGCCGCCGAGCGCGCTCGTGATCACCTGCTGGCCGAGACAGATGCCGGCCATCGGTAGGTCGCCCGCGAAGGCGTCAACGACTTCCTGGGCCGCGACGAAGTTCTCCGGGTCGCCCGGTCCGTTCGAGACGAACAGCACGTCGGGGTCCACGTCGGCCACGTCCTCGGGGGTCGCGTCGTACGGGAGGACGTGGACGTCCGCGCCGCGCTCGGTGAGCGAGGAGATGATCGAGCCCTTCGCGCCGCAGTCGATCAGGGCCACGTCGGCGACGCCGTCGCCCTCGTAGACGGCCGGCTCCGACACGGACACCTGCGCGCCGATGTCGACGTGGTCGCTCATCGGCTTGCAGGCCTCCATCTCCGCGACCGCGTCCTCGGGGGTCGCGTCCGGGCCGGCGGCGATCCCGCAGGCCATCGCGCCCTCCTCGCGGACCGTGGTGACGATCTCGCGGGTGTCGACGTGGTCGACGGCGGGCACGTCCTCGCCGGCGAGCCACTCGGCAACGTCGTCGGTCAGTTCGCGGGCGATCGCCGCGCGCGGCTGGACCGAGTCCGACTCGAACCGTTCGCTTCGGACGCCGTAGTTCCCGATCAGCGGGTACGAGAAGGTGAGAATTTGTTCGGCGTAGGAGGGGTCGGTGAGCGACTCCTCGTAGCCTGTGTACGCGGTCGTGAACACCAGTTCGCCACGGGTGCGCCCCGGCGCACGAGCGCGCGCTTCGAGCACACGTCCGTCAGCCAGCGCGATATAGGCGTCCGACATTACGAGATACGTACGCGCAGTGGGTAATAAATGCGTCGTTCGTAGTTACGTTACGATATTCGTAACGAGTAAGTCGCCGGGGCGAGACGGACGGATATGGACGACCTCGATCGCCGAATCCTCTCGATACTGCGACGGGACGCGCGAACTCCGTACACGGAGATCGCGGACCGGGTCGGCACCTCGGAGGGGACGGTTCGCAATCGCGTCGACCGCATGACCGAGGAGGGGGTCATCGAGCGGTTCACCGTCACGACCCGCACCGGCAACGTGAAGGCGATGATCGAGATCTCGGTGGAGATGAACGTCGATACCGCCGCCGTCGGCGAGCGCATGGTCGACTGGGAGGAGGTGGATTTCGTCTGGCAGGTGTCCGGCGAGGACGACGTGGTGCTCGTCGTCGACGCCGTCGACACGCGCGCGGTCAACGAGCTCATCTCCCAAGCGAGGGAGATGGACGAGGTCAAATCGACGAAGACGCGGCTCATTCTCGACGAGCGGCTGGGGTAGGCGGCGACGGCTACTTATAACTGAACACGCGGTGGCGTGCGCCAGCGAGCGGTCGACAGGCCGCGAGCAGGCACGCGCCACCGCCTGAGTTATATTTCGATTTGGGGGAGTTTGTCATCCCCCGCCCGATCCGCGCTCGCCCGGAACGATACGTTGATACGTCGACCGCCGGTATCAGATGAGACGATGGACGACCGGACGCGCGAGTACCTCAAGGGGCGGTTCGGCGACTACTACCGCCGGGCCTCACCGGCGCTCCCGCCGGACGCGAACCTCCGCGAGTGGGGCCACATCCCGTGGACTCCGGGATCTGGCACGACGATGCTTCGCCACCAGTCGCTGTACGATCTGGGCGACGTCGACACGTTCTTCGCGGATAACGCGCCCCGGCACGCGTACTTCTCGGCCGCCCGCTACGACGACCCCGGCGCGTCGACGATGGCGGGAAAGGACTGGCGCTCCGCCGATCTGGTCTTCGACCTCGACGCCGACCACCTCCCCGGGGTGGACCCGGACGAGACCGCCTACGCCGACATGCTCGCCGAGTGCAAGGGGGCGCTCCTCCGGCTCCTCGACTTCCTCGAAAACGACTTCTCGTTCGACGACCTCACGGTCGTCTTCTCCGGCGGTCGCGGCTACCACGTCCACGTCCGCGACGAGAGCGTCCGCGAGCTGGACAGCGAGGCCCGCCGCGAGGTCGTCGACTACGTCCGCGCGATCGACCTCGACACCGAGGGGCTGATCCGGACGGTCTCCGACCGCGGCACGACCAAGCGCGTCCTCCGCACCGAGGGCGGGTGGGGCGCGCGCGTTCACGAGGCCCTGATCGAGTACGCCGACGACCTCCGCGACATGGACGAGGACGCGGCCCGCGAGCGGCTGATGGAGCTCGAGGGGATCGGCGAGGGGCGCGCGGAGACGATCCTCGGCGCCTTCGAGCGTAACCCCACCGCGGTCCGCGAGGGCAACGTGGAGGCCGGCGGGCCCGGCGTCCGCCGGCTCGTCTCCGCGCTCGCCGCGCGCGTGACCGCGACCGACACCGCGCCGATCGACGAGCCGGTCACCACCGATACGCGTCGGCTCATCCGGCTTCCGAGGACGCTTCACGGCGGCTCCGGGCTCGTCGTCACGCCGCTCGACCGCGACGAGTTGGAGGACTTCGACCCGCTCCGGGACGCGGTGCCGGACCGGTTCGTCGGCAGAGAGATTCGGATCGAGACCGACGTCGATCGGACGGTAGAATTAAACGGCGAGCGCGTTAGAGTTGAACCCGGTAGAAACACCGTGCCCGAGTTCGCGGGGGTCTTCTTGATGGCCCGCGGCGAGGCGCGGAAAGCCCCCGAACGATGAAACTCGACGAGCTCAGATCGGCCCAAGCGAAGGAACGCCGCAAGGACAGCCTCCAGCACCTGCGGGACTCCTTTTACGACGACGTGGCCGCCTACGTCTCCGACCTGCGCGCGGCCCGCGATCGGCGCGCCGAGCAGGTCGACAAGCCGTTCTCCGACGACGACGTGCGACGGATGTCGGACGAAGTCGAGACCGCCGAGGAGGTCGCGGAGGCGTTATACGAGCGTCGCGTCGGCAAGGTCGTCAAGCTCGCGTCGTTCGCGGCGGCGGACATGTCGGTCGACGCCGACGGCATGACCACGGAGGAACGACAGCTCTTCGACGACCTCGTCGACCGAATCAGCGAGAACAAGTCGCGCGTACTCAACGTGCTCGCCGGCGAGGAGCCGCCGTCGTCGGCCGCCGCAGTGTCGACGGACGACGCGGCGCCACACGAGGAGACGGCGACGGCGGGAGACGAGGCGGACGCGATCAGGGAGACGGACGAGAGTGCGACCACGAACCCGGCCCCGCCCGCGCCGGATCCCGAGCCTCCGGCGGAAATACCGCCGGGCAGAGACGACGGGACCGCGAACACCGCGGAAACCGAAGGGAGCGGCGACGCGCTCGCGGGCGCCATGGGCGGTTCGGACGAGGAAGTGGCCGACGCCCTCGACGCCGCGACCGACGTCACCACCGACGGCGGTTCACGGACGGCCGACGGTCCGACCTCGGACGGCGACGCGACAGCAGGCGACGGTCCGACTCTGGTCCCGCCGGAGCCCGCCCCGCCGGGAGCACCGGGCACGGAGGGGAGCGACGGCGTCGGCCCGGCTGCGAGCGACGACGGCGCGACCGGCGACACCGCAGACGCAGCGGCCGCCGCAGGCGCAACCGACGCCGACGACACCGACCGCACCACGGTCAGGATCACCCGCGACGTGGGGTCGATCTTCGGAATCGACGAGCGAGAGTACGACCTCGCGAGCGAAGACGTCGTGACCCTGCCCGCCGAGAACGCGGAGCCGCTGGTCCAGCGAGACGCTGCAAAGCGGCTGGACTGAGACGAGGCTCCGATGTCTCCCGACGACGCCACCGTCCCTCGTGCCCTCGGCGCCGCGGCGACGCTGCTCGCGCTCGGTGGGATCGCGGTCGCGATCCTCCTCGATCCGACGTTCTCGTGGACGAGCGACGCGCTCTCCGACCTGGGAGTCCGCGACCGAAGCGCTCTCGTGTTCAACTGGGGACTCATCCTCGGCGGCGTCGCGGGCGTCGGCTACGCGCTCGGCCTCTGGCAGTCGCCAACTGAGCGCGGGATTGCGGGCGCGACGCGCACAGCGGTCTTGGCGCTCGCAATGGTCGCGATGGCCGGCGTCGGGGTCTTCGATCTCACGGAGCCGCTCCACGCCCCGGCCGCGCTCGGTTTTTATATCCTCGTCACGGTCACGTTCGCAGTCGACGGCCTCGCGCGGCGCGGGACGACGAGCGGGCGCGTCGCCCTCGCGTTCGTCCCCGTCCACGTCGCCGTCTGGGCGACGTTCGCCGCGGGCTGGTGGCCGGTGTCCGGGCTCGCGCTCCCGGAGCTGCCGGGCGCGCTCATGCTCGCGGCGTGGGTGTGGGTCCTCGGTCCCTCACCGGTCCTCGGCCCGGTTCTTGACTCGGGCGCGCCGCGCCGCGACGGCGCCGACGGCGCGTAACCGATTCCGGGACCGACGAGCACTACCGCCGTGGGCGAGTACGGTTCTCGCATGGAGGTCGAGTTCCTCGGCGGCGCCCGAGAGGTGGGTCGGAGCGCGGTCCTCGTCGACGACGCGCTGCTGATCGACTACGGGCTGCTGACCGCGGACCCCCCGCAGTACCCCCTCCGCGACCCCGAGCCCGACGCGGTCGTGGTCTCGCACGGCCACCTCGACCACGTCGGCGCAGTGCCGGCCCTTTTAAAAGGAGATCGCCGGCCCGCGATCCACTGGACGCCACCGACCGCGGCGCTCGCGCGGACGCTGGCGCGCGACACCCTGAAGCTCCACGGCAACAGCCCCCTCTGCCCCTTCTCGGAGGAGCACGTCGCGCGGCTCGGCGAGGTCGAGGCGCGACACGCCTACGGGGAGCCGTTCGTCGTCGAGGCGGGCGGGACCACCTACGAGGTGACGTTGTTCAACGCCGGCCACATCCCGGGGTCTGCGCACGTGCTCGTGGACGATGGTAACACCCGCCTCCTCTACACCGGCGACTTCCACACCGACGACCAGCGACTGGTGTCGGGAACGACCGATCGGCCCGACGCCGACGTCGTGATCTGCGAGTCGACGTACGCCGACGTGACCCACGAGGACCGGCGCGCCGTCGAGGACCGCTGGGCAGAGCGCGTGCAGACGACGATCTGGGAGGGCGGCACCGTCGTCGCGCCCGCGTTCGCGATCGGGCGCACGCAGGAGCTCATACTCGTCGCCGACGCCAACGGCCTGACCCCCTACGTCGACGGGATGGGGACCGAGGTGACGCGGATCGTTCGCCGGCACCCCGAGTTCCTGCGCGATCCGGAGGCCCTCCGCCGGGCGAAGGGCGCCGCGCGCTTCGTCACCGGTCGCGACGGCCAGCGCGAGCGGATCGCCGACGACAACGAGCTGATCATCACCACCTCGGGGATGCTCGCGGGCGGGCCGGTCCACTCGTACCTCCCGAAGGTCCGTGGCAATCCGACGAACACGGTGACGCTGACGGGGTATCAGGTCGAGGGAACCCCCGGCCGGGAGCTACAGGACCACGGGCGGCTGGCGATCAACGGGACGGTGCGTCCCGTGAGCGCGCGGGTCGAGTCGTTCGACTTCTCCGCGCACGCCGACCGCGAGGGGTTGGAGTCGTTCTTGGAGTCGTATCGGGGGGCGCGGGTCCTCGTGAACCACGGCGATCGCTGTGCGGCGTTCGCCGAGGACCTCCGCGGGGACGGGTTCGCGGCGAGCGCGCCCGAACTGGGAGAGCGGATCGAGCTGTAGGTCTCAGCAGCCGACCGCGTCGCACGCGGGATCGACGGTGTCGGTCGTCGTCGACGGTGTCGGTCGTCGGCTAGCGGATCAGAATCGGGTCATCGATGTTGCGGGTCGCTACCGACTTCGCAGTCAACGACAGGGAGCTGAGGTGCGACAGATCGACCGCTGAGAGCGCGGCCGATCTTAAAAGGAAAGCGCGTCGACAGCGTCCGTCGAACCGGTGAGAGCCGACCTACGCGCCGCCATCGGTGTACGCCCGGTCGCCGAGTACGCGGTCGGCGGTCGCGTTCGCCTCCGCGGGGCTGGGGCAGTCTCCGGAGACGACCTCGTCGGCGAGGTCAGAAGCGAGCGCGAAGACGGCCGACCCGTCGGCGCGATCGGCGACGCGCTCGAAGGTCGGGCGGTAGCCGGCGGCCGTGCGCTGTCCGGTCTCGTCGAGCGAGGCGTCGATGGCGTATTCGAGCTGGCGGACCGCTTCCTCTGGTTCCATACACCACCATCTGTCCTATGCCTACTTAAATGTACTCGGATTCGGAATTGAGTTAATTGTTCGAGAGTCCATCGGTGACGCTCGCGGGATCGACGTTTATACGCGTCCGGCGGTCGGAGCGTGGCCATGGCTGACACAGACGAGCGCGCCGCCGTCGCCGAGCGCGCGGCGCGAGCCGGCGCGCAGGTCGCGAACGAGCGGTTCCGGAGCGATATCGACGTCGAGACCAAAGGCGAGGACGACGTGGTGACGGAGGCGGACCGCGCGGCCCAGCGCACCGTGATCGAGGCGATCCGCGAGACGTTCCCGGACGACGCGGTCGTAGGCGAGGAGGAGGACGAGCGCAAGACAGTCCCCGACGAGGGCGCTGCATGGGTGATCGACCCGATCGACGGCACCAACAACTACGTCCGAGACATCCGCGTGTGGGGGACCGCGGTCGCGGCGGTCGTCGACGGCGAGCCGGTCGCCGCGGCCACCGTCGCGCCCGCGTTGGGAGACGTGTACACCGCCGAAGCGGACGGCGCGTACCGGAACGGGGAGCGGCTGTCCGTCAGCGACGTGTCGGACCCGCGGCGGGCCACGGTCGACCCGACGCTGTGGTGGGCGTTCGACGCCCGCGACGAGTACGCCGCCGCCTGCGAGGCGATCGTCCGGCGGTTCGGCGATATGCGCCGCCTCGGCGCCGCACAGATCGTGTTACCGACTGTCGCCGCTGGCGGGCTAGAGGGGACCGTCTCGAACCTGCAGGCGAACCCGTGGGACTCCGTCGCCGGCGTGTTCATGGTCCGACAGGCGGGCGGGAAAGCGACGGACTTGGACGGGAATCGCTGGCGACACAACTCGACCGGGCTCGTCGTCTCAAACGGGGACCTTCACGACGAGGTGCTCGAAACGGCGCGCGCGATCGACGGGCTCGACTGAGGCCGGCTCGGGCGGCAGGACCGGGACGTTACGGCGACGCGGACGGGCCGCGCTCGCGTCGCACCGCGAGCGCGCCGTGGTAGAGGATGGTCGCGCAGACGAACAGCGCGGAGCCGACGAGCAGGACGAAGCTCACCTGATCGAGGACCGGCATCGAGAGCCACGCGGCGGCCTCGCCGAGCGCGACGGCGACGCTCGCAGCGAGGAGCATGAGCCCGAAGTAGATGGTCACGTCGTCCTCGTCCACGTACGCGGTCGCCCCGGACCCGATCCGGGCGCCGAGTGCGCTCCCGAGCAGCAGCGCGGTGACGATCCCCAGATCGATCACGCCGGCGCGCCCGTAGGTGAACGCGCCGACGCCCCCGGAGAGCAGGCCGGTGAACAAACTCGTCCCGACCGCCGCCGCGAGCGAGGTGCCGATCACGTAGTAGATCGCGGGCATTCGGACGAACCCGCCGCCGACGCCGAGGAACCCGGAGATCACCCCGACACCGGCGCTGACACCGGAGATGGTCCACAACGAGGCCGTCTGTCCGTCCGCCAGCGTCATCATCGGGGGGATGTTGTACGACTGGATGGTCTGGGCGATCGCGGGGACATCGTCGTCGTTTGCCCCTCCGCGTTCGCCGCTGGCATCGTCCTCGTCGTCGCCGGCCTCGTCGGCCTCGTCGTCGTTCAACGCGCTCCGCGTGAAGAGGAGGCCGATGGCGGCGAGCACAATGACGTACGCGACCCCGACGACCGCCTCCGCGATGCCGAGCATCTCTAGGCCGAACACGAGCCGGCTGCCCGCTTCGATCCCGAGGGCGATCCCGACGAACATCAGCGCCCCGAGCCGGTAGTCCACCTCGCCCGAGTCGTGGTGTTTCATCGTCGCGATCACGGCAGTCCCGAACACGAACGCCATCGAACTCCCGATCGCGACCGGGGCCGGATACCCGAGGATGAGCAGCGCGGGAGTCACGAGGAACGACCCGCCCATGCCGAAGAAGCCGAAGAACACGCCGACCATGAAGCCGAAGACGACGAAGAGGGCGAAGAGGCCGGGGGTCAAACCGAGTAAATCGAGCATCTATCGCCGGGCGATCCGTTTGAACACAACCGGACCGAGCCGGTCTTCGAGGATTCCGTACCCAGCGTACAACAGCAGGGCTTCGAGGACGACCACTCCGAGCACGACGAGGGCCGCCACCGTGGGTGAGCTACCGGGCAACAGCTCCGTTCCGGTCATCGGGCCTCCTCCGTGATCGACCGGCTCGCGCTCGGTGACTCGCGCAATCGGATTTCGGTCATATACCAGTTCCTAGCAGTCGGTAGGATATAATGGTTTTGGGCCTATTGTACAATACTATATCCGCATGATGAACGCGGCACCATCCGTAACGTATACCGTGGTTATGACGTTTCGCGGTCCGACCTCGTTACTATCTACCAAATCGTGGTATGGCGTAGTATGATTAGTGAGAACGTACTACATCCGCGAACCGCCTTCGAGCGGAGCGGTCGAGCGTCGATAGTCACCGCTTGCCAGAGGGGATGCAGTTGTGTGTGTAGACAAAACGATTATCGCGAGATCGTGGCGTCGTCGCAGCTACTGTTTCAGGTTGTCGTCCTGGTACCGGTCCGGGAGAAACGGCGACAGTGAGTCCGGGGCGTAGGGGATGATCCGGGCCGCGAGCTCCGCGAGATGGCGCCGAGTCACCGTGTACACGGCGGCGACGACGAGCGTGCCGAGCACGATCTGCCGAAGCGGGCCCTCGAGCAGGTACAAGAGGGGAAGCGACAGTCCGATCGACAGCGCGAGGTCCTCGACCGCGCCGTCGTATCGGACGAGCTGCCGCGGGGCGATCCACGTCCCGTGATAGTGGTTGTACACGGCGCGGTCGGAGTTCCCCTCCCACGGCCGCAGCTCCAGCCCGCCGCCGTACATATCGGCGACGCTGTGGACCGCCGCGCCGAGGAGGAACAGGGCAGCGGCGACGGTCACCGTCGACGGCGCTACGAGAGCCGCGAAGAGCGCGAGCGCCGCGAACAGGCTGTAGTACACGGGGTAGTGGAGGGTTCTCCGATGGCCGACGTACATGTCCAGGTCCGGGAAGAGCCCCCCGAGGAACCCGGCGACGAAGCCGATCGGCGCCAGTTCCGGGGCCACACGTATCAACGGCACGGCGAGCAGCATCCCGCCGAGCACGTGGGTCGGAAGCATCATTATGGCCTAACTGAAGCGACAGATCCCTATTAACGTGTCGGCAGATGGTGAGGAGTGTTGACAGGAGGCTCATACGGGCGTCGACGACGGAATCAGCGGTCACGACGGCGCCCTTATGCCGATGGAGTTCGGTGACGGCGTATGCTCATGACGCCGGGACCCACCGCGGTCCCCGCCCAGGTCCGCGACGCGATGAGCCGCGAGCTGATAAACCCCGACGTGGATCCCGAGTTCCACCGGATCTACGACCGGCTGACCGATCGGCTGGCGACGGTCTACGGCGTGGATCCGCTTGGAGGCGCCCCGGACGGCGACGCCCGAGACGCCGCCGCGACGGCGACGCGCGACATTGTCGTCCCCGGTGGCGAGGGAATCCTCGGACTCGAGGCCGCGATCGCCTCGCTGGTCGAGCCCGGGACCGAGGTGCTGTGCCTCTCGAACGGCCTCTACGGCGACGGCTTCGCCGACTTCGTCGCGGACTACGGCGGCGAGGCGACGCTGGTCTCGGCCGACTACGACGACGCCCTCCCGCTCGCGGAGTTCGAGTCGCTGCTCGCGGACGACGACCACGAGTTCGAGGTCGCGACGATGGTCCACTGCGAGACGCCCACGGGGACGCTCAACGACCTCGGGCCCGCGCTCGACCTCCTAGAGACGGCGGACGGGGAGATCGTCACCGTCGTCGACGCCGTCTCCTCGCTCGGAGGCGTCCACGTGCCGACCGATCGGATCGACGTGTGTCTGGGGGCCTCTCAGAAGTGTTTCAGCGCGCCGCCGGGGCTCACTACCGCCGCGATCAGCGACCGCGCGTGGGCGGCGATGGAGGAGCGAGACCCGCACTCGCTGTACACGAACTTCCTCCCGTGGCGCGACACCGACGAGGGGTTCCCGTACACCCACCTCACGACCGAGGTCGTCGCGCTCGACGAGGCCCTCGGGCTGTGGCTCGACGAGGGACTCGACGCGGTTCGGGACCGACACCGGGCCGCCGCAGCGCGGTGTCGCGAGCGCGGCGCGGAACTCGGGCTCGAGCCGTACCCGGATCCCGAGCGTAGCTCGCCGACGGTGACCGCCTTCAAGGTTCCAGGGCGAGCCGGGGAGTTGCAGCGCCGGCTCCGCGAGGAACACGACGTGCTCGTCGCGACCGGGTTGGCGTGGCTGGCCGACGACGTCCTGCGGATCGGGCATATGGGGCATACTGCGCGGATCGAACAGGTGGACGAGGCGATGGACGCGCTCGCGGACGTGGTATAAGTAGTGGATGCGCCGGCGGCGGGCTTCCGGCTGCCCACGCGCTTCGTCAGCGCGTAGCGGTCACTCCTCGCGGGCCGCGTCGAGCGTCGGGTCGTCGGCGTCGACCATCGGACAGTTTCGGACCCGGAACTCGTCGAATCCGACCGCCTCGAGGATGGTCGTCCCCTCGTGGCCGCAGGCGACTTCCGGCGGCGCAGAAAAGTGCGGGCACTGCTGGCAGTACGTCCGCTTCGAGATCACGCGCTCGACGCTCGTATCTCCGGCGCCGAGCCGCCCCCCGAGGCCGGAACCCGTCGAGTCCGCCTCCGAGACCGTGCTTCCGAACGCCCCGACCGGTCCGCCGCCGGCGCCCTCGTCGATCGACTTCCAGACGTCCTCCTCAGAAAGGTCGCCGACATCCATCCGCTCGAACACCTCATCGAGGGCCGCGTCGCCCTCGCCGGTCGCCGGGCCGAGTTCGTCGAATGGGTCGTCGACTTCCGATCGGTCCGTCCTCGCGGCGGACCGAGAGCCCGACGCAGCGTCGGCGTCCGTTGTGTCGGGATCGCTCTCGCCGGTCTCCGTCCTCGCCTCGCCAAAGAGCGGGCCCTCGGTCGGGGTGTCCTCCTCGGGTGCGTCCTCGTCCAACTGGTCGAAGGGATCGCCGATCGCGTCGGAGTCGTCGAGCGACTCGTCGGTCACGGGCTTCCGCCTCCGTCGGCGTCGCGGGTGCTCACGCCGCTTCCATCGGCGGCGTTCGCTTTTGGCCCAGCTGCGTCTGCGGGAGACCCGCTCACGTCGCCGTCGAGCGCCGGCCGGTCACCGACGACCAGCCGCGAGGTACCGAGGAACCCGGGATTCGGCTCTAGTTCTTCGAATCCGCGACCACAGTGGGGGCACTCCGGCGCCGTCAACAAACCGAGATCGACGGTCTCGCCGCAGTCGGTACACTTCGCCTTCCGGACTCCAGCGCGGTTCGCGGCAGCGGTCAGGGCGTCGAGCCGCTCGCGCTCGGCGCGGTCACGCTCGGCCGCCTCCAGCCGCCGGCGGATCCTGACGACCGCGCTCGCGACCCGAGAGAGCTTGTCTTCGGTTTCGTCGAGGTCGGCGACGCGGTCGGAAAGCCCCGCGAGTTCGTTCACCCGGGATTCGAGGTCGTCGAGCCCCTCGGTGCGGCGTTTCAACTCGTCTATCTCGTCGGTCCGTGACTCGACGCCGACGAGCCGCTCGTCCAGCGCGTCGATCGTGTCCTCGACCGCCTCGCCGACGGTCGCCGTCGCGGCTGCTTCGGCCTCTACGTCGTCGAGGCGGTCGGCGACAGCGTCGAGATCGGCCGCGATCGCGTCCAGCCGTTCCGTCGTTTCCTCGTGGGTATGGTCGGCGGGGGCCGTCGACTCCAGCTCGCGGTACAGCTCCACGAACCGCTCTCGGAGGTCTCCAACCTTCTCGTCGACCTCGGCGTCGAGATCGTCGAGCCGCGACTCGATCGCCGCCACTTCTTCCGCGTCCGGGACGTCGATCCCCTCCGCGTCCGCGAGCGCGACGATAGCGCGCTTCACCAGCGCCTCGTGACTGACGCCGACCTCTTCGGCGGCAGCCGTGGCGGCGGCCTCCGCGACCTCGGAATCGGATTCGGCGGCCGCAGCAGTGCTGTCGCCGCCGTCAGTCGGATCGAGATCGCTCATCGAGGATCCCCCATCATCTATGCCATCTTTTAGGAGCAGACATAAGTAATCTGTCGCGTCGTTCTCTGGATCGATACTTGGGAAGGACTCACCGGTGTCCGTCTCGGGGACCGTCCTCACCGGATCTTGCGCACGTCGCTGATGTCGAAGCCGCCGTCGTGGATCTCAGTCTCGAACCGGACGATGTTCTCCGACTCCAGCCGCGAGAGCACGCCGCGGAACTCGCGGACGAACATTGTTCTGGCCCGCTGGGACCCCCCGCTCTCCCAGGAAAACTGGAGGGTTCCGCCCGCGGCGTCCATCAGCGCGCCGAACTCGCGGTCGGTGAGCGAGTCGGTGTTGACCAACACGAGGATGAGCCCGCCCCACTCGTAGGCCGCCTTCTTGAGCCCCTTCATCACCATCGCCACGTCGCTCCACTGGGTGTCCTCGTCGACCATCGAGACGAGATCGGTCACGGAGTCGATACAGACTAAGCTGTCGTCGGCGTGCGCCGACAGATAGTCGCCGAACGCGGTGAGCACGTCCTCGTACTCGCCGCGGTCGCCGAGCTCCGTGATCGACGCCGTCTCGTCTTCGTACCAGTCGCGGGGGATCGGGCTGAGTTGGAAGTACTCCGGCGAGAGGTCTCGGAACTCGATCCCGCCGATCGCGGCGTCGACGATCTCGTCGGCCATCGTGTACCCCATCTCTCGCGTGAGCGCGTCCGTGTCGGCGGTAAAGGATAGGTAGTGGACTTCGTCTGGAAGCGCCGCATCGTTGTGAAGGTCGCCGTAGTAGAGGTCGAACAGTTCCGCGTCGGCGTGCCCGAGGGCGTTCATCGCCGCGCTGGTGTACAGGAATTCGCGCGCGCCGGCGCCGGACTCGCCCGCGAGCAACACGACGTTCCCCGGCGGCGCCCCGCCCCCGAGGATCGAGTCGAGCCGGGCGACGCCGAACGGGAGACTCGGCATACTCCGTATGGGGAGGCCGTTCCGCTTAGTGTTGTTGCTCGTTCGCGACCTTCCCCCCGCCGGTCCTCACTTCGGTCCCGTCACTCGCGCCCCGCCGTCGGTCGCCGGAACGATCGAGACCGACCCGTCGACGCCCGCCTCGTCGAGCGCACGCTCGCCCGCGGTCGCGGCCGCGCTCGCGTTCGCGGCGTCGGTGACCCCGTATACGGTCGGCCCCCACGACGACTGGCCGGCGCCGAACACGGCCGCGGACTCCGACAGCGACGCCACCACGTCCCCGACCGGCGGGCGGTAGACGCCGCCCTGCTCGTCGGCGTACCACGCGCCGTTAAGCCGGCCGATCTCTGCGACTGCGGCACCGAAGCGCTCGGCGTTCCCCGTCGCGATCGCGGGGAGCACGCGCCGGGTGACGATCCCGCCGATCCGGTCGGCGAGGCCCGGCTCCGCGCGCTCGACCGCGGTCCGCATCGCGTCGTCCTCGGCCTCGCCGTTCTTCCCTGGGTCGGCGTCGGGGCGGACGAGCAGGAACCGCCAGTCGTCGGGCACGTCGTGTTGGGCGGCCACCGGCGGCACGGTCCACTCGCCGTCGGCGGGGCGGTCGGTCGTGAACCGCGCGGTCGGGTGGCCGGCGTCGAGCACGAACCCGCCCGCCTCGAACGTCGCGACGCCGATACCTGAGCGCCCGCCGCGGCCGAGCGCCGGGGCGCGCTCGCGGACGCGGGGCTCCTTCCGGTGGGCGGCCGCGACCGCCGCGAGCGTCGCCGCGGCCAGTTGGGTGCCGCTCCCGAGCCCGGCGTGGCGCGGGAGGGTCTCGTGGACCGCGATTCGGGCGCCGTCGACGCCGAGGAGCTCGGCGGCGGTGCGGGCGTACTCGCGGGCGTCGTCGACGGGTGCATCGCCGGCGGGCGTCTCGGCTTCGACGGTCACGTGGTCGGCCGGCTCCGCGTCGACGACCACCCGCGGCTCCGCGAGCCCGAGCCCGAGAGCGCCGTACAGCCGCTCGTGTGAGAGGCTGAGGTTACAGAAGCCGAAGTGGAGCCGCGCCCCGGCGCTCACGCGTGCCATGGTTGCTCCGTGATTCGGGAGCGATTGATAAAGGGTGCGTGACAGTGGCGGGAGTTGCCCCGGAACGCGGAGCGCGACGCTTCGATCGAGGTGGTAGTTTATAAACGAGTCACCGTCGCTCACGGGTTGTAACGGGACTGAGAGAACCGAGAGAACCGCGATCGCGCCGTCGCCTCAGAACGTCTCGAGGTAGCGGTCCTCCTCCCACTCGGAGACCTGGGTGAGGTATTCGCTGAACTCCTGGGACTTCGCCTCGGCGAACTTCTCGGAGGTGTGCGGACCGAGCGCCTCCTGGAGCACTTCGTCTTCTTCGAGCTCCTCAACGGCGGCGCCGAGGTTCGGCGGGAGCGTCTCGATGCCGTACTCCTGGCGCTTCGCGTCGTCGAACTCGTAGATGTCCTCGCGGACCGGGTCGCCCGGGTCGGCCTCGGTCTTGATCCCGTCGAGGCCGGCGGCGATGAGCGACGCCATGCCGAGGTAGGGGTTACAGGACGGGTCGGGGCTGCGGACCTCGAAGCGTGCTGAGACGCCCGCAGCGTCCGGGACGCGGACGAGCGCCGAGCGGTTCGTGTCGGACCACGCGACGTAGATGGGCGCCTCGTAGCCGGGCACCAGGCGCTTGTAGGAGTTCACGGTCGGGTTGGTGACGGCCGTGAACGCCTTGGCGTGGTTCAGGATGCCGCCCATGAACTGGTAGGCCGCCTCGCTCAGGTTGAACTCGTCCTCGTCGTCGGCGAAGGCGTTGCCGTCCTCGTCGAACAGCGAGATATGGCTGTGCATCCCCGAGCCGTTGATGTTGGCAATCGGCTTGGGCATGAACGTCGCGTGGAGGTCGTGCTGACTCGCGACCGCGCGGACGACGGCGCGGAACGTCGCGATGTTGTCCGCGGTCGTGAGCGCGTCGTCGTACTTGAAGTTGATCTCGTGTTGGCCCTCGGCGACCTCGTGGTGGGACGCCTCGATCTCGAAGCCCATCTCCTCTAAGGTGAAGATGATCTCCTTGCGGACGTCGCTCGCGAGGTCCTTGGGCGCCAGATCGAAGTAGCCGCCGTTGTCGTGGGGGATCGTCGTCGCGTTCCCCTCGTCGTCGGTCTTGAACAGGAAGAACTCGGGCTCCGGACCGATGGAGACGGAGTAGCCCATCTCTTCGGCCTCTTCGAGGACGCTTTTCAGCACCTGGCGCGGGCCGCCGACGAACGGTTCGCCTTCCGTGGTCACGATGTCACAGATGAGCCGCGCGGCCCCGCTGTCGTCGTCACCGTTGCTGCGCCACGGGAGCAGCGAGAACGTGTCGGGGTCGGGAACGAGCCGCATGTCCGACTCCTGAATGCGCACGAATCCCTCGATGGAAGAGCCGTCGAAGTAAATTCCCTCGGTGAACGCCTTCTCCGCCTGATGGGCAGGCACGGAGACGTTCTTTACGACGCCGAGGATGTCGGTAAACTGGAGCCGCAGGAAATCGACGTTTTTCTCTTCGATCTCGTCGAGTACCGCCTGTTCTTCGGCCGTGAGGCCGCCGTCCGGTTTTGCGTGTTCGTCCGTCATGTTCTGGACGGTTCATTCCTCGTCTGCCAGTATAAAGGCCTTATCGCTTGGTGCATGAACCGCCAGTCGCGCAAGAATGCTGGACGTTCGTAAAATTATAAACCCCCGAGAACGTGGATAGGTTTGATGACGTACGAAAACCTCGATGCGAAACTCGTCAACTCCCTTCTCAGCAACGGGCGGGCGAGCCTCAGAAGCCTCGGCGACGACCTCGACGTATCGGTGACGACGGTGTCGAACCACCTCCGCGACCTCGAAGACGAGGGCGTGATCCGAGGGTACACACCCATCGTCGACTACGGCAAGCTCGGCTACGACGTGACTGCGGTACTCCAACTCAAGGTCGAGGGGAGCGCGCTCCCCGAGGTGACCAAGAAGCTCAAACAGGAGAAGCAGATGGTGAGCGTCTACGAGGTCACGGGCGATTACGACGTGATCGCCATCGGGAAGTTCACGGACACGGACGGCATGAACGACCAGATCAAGTCGATCCTCACGGACGCCGACATCCGCGAGTCGAACACCAGCGTCGTCCTCAACGCGGTCACCGAAAACGAGCAGTTCGACCTCGACCTCAACGTGGAGTAGTCGCGGCCAACTGATTCGCGGCCGACTGGTTCGCGACCTACTGTTCTGCGGCCGCCGCTTCCAGCGTTTCGACCGCCGGCAGCGGCTCGCCCGTCAGCGCCCGGATGTACGCCCCGCCCGCGATGGAGACGTGCGAGAAGTCGTCCTCGTCGAGCCCGTACATCTCGATTGCCCGCGAGGTGTCGCCGCCGCCGACCACCGAGAAGCAGTCGGTCTCGGCGATCGCCTCAAGCACGCCTACCGTGCCGTCCGCGAATCGCTCGTCCTCGAAGACGCCGAGCGCGCCCTTCACGAACACCGCGTCGGACTCGTGGATCGGCGGCTCGTAAGCCGTTACCGTCTCCGAGCCCACGTCGAGGTACCCCTCCGTCTTCTCGTCGATGTCGTCGACGGCGACCTCCGCGCGGTCGCCGTCGGAGCCCTCGTACGCGAGGTCGGTCGCGAGGTGGATCGCGTCGCCGCGCTCGTCGAGCACCGACTCGATCAGCTCGCGGTTCGCCTCCCACTGCTCGTCGAACAGGTCCATCTCTCCCACGTCGTGACCGACCGGGTGACCCGCCGCGCGCAAGAAGAGCTCGCCGGCGACGCCGCCGAGGAGGAAGCGGTCGACCCGGTCGTCCAGGGCGTCCATCACGCCGATCACGTCGGTCGCTTTGGTCCCGCCGACGACCATCGTCACCGGCCCGTCGAACTCGCGGGTCGCGATGGCGGTGTTGGCCTCGTACTCCGTCTCCATCACGCGACCCGCGTACGCGGGAAGCGCGAGCGGGAACCCGACGAGCGACGCGTGCTTCCGGTGAGCCGCCGAGTAGGCGTCGTTGACGTACGCGTCGAAGCGCGGCGCCAGCGTCTGCACGAACTCCGTCTCGGCCTTCTCCTCGGGCGACGCCTCGGGGAGCTCGTCGTCGCACATTCGGGTGTTCTCGAGGAGGAGCACCTCGCCCGCGCCGAGCGCGTCGATGGACTCCACCGCCTCGTCGCCGTAGGTGTCTGCAACGAACGCCACGTCGTGATCGATGTGGTCGGCGAGGATCGCCGCGTGGCCCGAAAGCGACGTGAAGTCGTCGCGGCCGGGGCGGCCTTGGTGGGCCATGAGTACGACGCGGTGGCCCGCGTCGGCGAGTTCGCGGACCGTCTCCGCGTGGCGCTCGAAGCGGCGGTTGTCCTGCGGTTCTCCGTCCTCGATCGGGGAGTTGAGGTCGAGCCGAACGAGGACGCGCGAGTCTGCCGGGATGTCGTCGATGGTGTGGAAAGCTGCCATGGGTCGTTGGTCGTCGATGAGATATTTAAGCGGTGGTTCTCCGGGGGAACGTTGCCGCCGGGAGGCGAGGTCGCGGAACGCGTCAGCCGCTTAGGCTTCGTCCTGGACGTAGGCGGCCATGTCGAGCATCCGGTTCGAGAAGCCGTACTCGTTGTCGTACCAGGTGAGGATCTTCAGGAGCTTTCCGCCGGCGATGACGTTCGTCGACTGCAGGTCGACGTAGCTGGAGAAGGGGAGCCCGGCGATGTCGCTGGAGACGACCTCGTCGTCGGTGTAGCCGAGCACGCCCGCAAGCGGGCCGGAGTCGGCGGCGTCGCGGAAGGCGGCGTTGACCTCCTCCTCGGTGACGGTTTCGTCGAGGCTGACGACGAACTCGGTGATCGAGCCGGTCGGGACCGGAACGCGGATCGCCATCCCGTCGATCTTGCCGTCGAGCTCCGGGAGGACCTTCTGTGCGGCGCCCGCGGCGCCCGTCGAGGTCGGCACGATGTTCTCGGCGGCCGCGCGCCCGCGACGGGTCTTCGCCTTCGGCCCGTCGATAAGCGCCTGCGAGCCGGTGTACGCGTGGACGGTGGTGAGGGTGCCGGCGTCGATGCCGAACTCCGCGTCGAGCACCTTCGCGACCGGCGTGATGGAGTTGGTCGTACAGGAGGCGTTCGAGATCACGTCGTCGCCGTCGTACTCGTCGTGGTTGACGCCGTAGACGAGCTGTTTGACCGGCTTCTCGCCCTTCGGGGGCGCCGAGATGATCACGGTGTCCGCGCCGCCGTCGAGGTGCGCGCTCGCGTCGTCGCGGGTGCGGAAGACGCCCGTACACTCCAGGGCCACGTCCACGTCGAGGTCGTCCCACGGGAGGTCGGCGGGGTCCTGCACGTTGTACAGCGGGACCGAGGTGCCGCCGATCGTCAGCGCGTCGCCGTCGCGTTCGACGCCCTCGAGCCGCCCCATGACGGTGTCGTACTTCGCGAGGTACGCCATGTCGTCGAAGTCCATCACGTCGTTGATGCCGACGAGTTCGATCCGCGGCGACTCCAGCACTGCGCGGAAGACGTTGCGTCCGATCCGTCCGAACCCGTTGAGGCCCACCCGGACGACCTCGTCGTCGCTCACGTCGTCGCCCGCGCCAAGATATGATTTACTCATATCCGAAAAAGGTGAGCCCAGATACTTAAATCCGACCGAGTCGCCGCGAGACGGTCACTATCGTTCGTATTCGTTACGTCCGGTCTGCGCTCGGTTGGCCGGTTTCGCGGTTTGAACTCCCCCGCAGTTCTCGGTGTCGAGAGCGGCGACCGATCGGCAGAGGGAGAACAGCGAACGGACGGCGGGGAGGCAGCGAACGGTCGACTCACAAAGACGCCGCGTACCGGCCGCGAGGGGCCTGTACAGTGGCAAAAGACGATCGTGGACAGAAGGCTTATCGGGGTCACCACCCTCACGTGAGGTATGGATAGAGACGACCGTGACGATCCGTTCGGGGACTTCTTCGAGGAGATCGAACGGATGATGAACGAGATGGCCAACGGGGACCCCGGAAGCGAGGACGCCGGCTTCGGATCGGCGACGCACGTGGACGCGTACACGACCAACGACGGCGTGCGGCTCGTCGCCGACCTCCCGGCCGTCTCGAAAGAGGAGCTCTCCCTGCAGTGCGACGGAGAAGCGCTCACCATCTCCGCGGCGTCCGATCGGCGGGAGTACGACGAGACCGTCGAGCTCCCCGTCCCGGTCGACGAGCACTCGGCGGACGCGACGTTCAACAACGGCATCCTCGAGGTCACGTTCGACCGCGACGACGACTCCGCCTCGATCGATCTCGAATAGTCGCTGACTCGTTTTTTATTTCTCCGCGGCGGTCCGCTCGATCAGCCCCGCGAGCCGGTCGTAGAAGTCGGGCTCGTATTTCGTGGCCGCATCGACCGTCGGCCGCGCGTTCGTCTCGTTGACGACCAGCCGCTCGTCCGCTTGGAGCAGGTCGACGCCGAGGTATTCGATTCCGAGCCTCTCGGCCGTCTGCTCGGCGAGCTCGCGGGCGCGGTCCGGCAGGTCGATGCCTGTCGCCTCGGCGCCGCGGTGGACGTTGTGCTTCCATCGCCCCTCCTCGACCGCATCCGGGGAAAGCTTTCGTTCGACCGCGCCGACGTACACGCCGTCGACGACCATCGCCCGGTAGTCGCGCGCGTTCGGGAGGAACTCTTGTATCAGATACGACTTGTCGCCGGTCGCGCGGTAGTCGTGGACGAGGTTCAGGTAGTCGACGACGCCTAAAAGGGAGTCGAGGTCGGTCGCGGTCGCGACGCCGACCCCCCGGGTCGCGGAGTTCGGCTTGACGACGACCGGGTAGGAGAACGGCTCGACGGCCTCGGTGACGACCGCCTCGTTGACGGGGTTCGATATCAGGGTCGTCCGCGGCGTCGAGAGTCCGGCGTCGTCGAGCGCGGCGAGCACGCCCGCCTTGTTCCGGGAAGTGAGCACGGCCTCGCGGTCGTTCACCCACGGGACCGACAGCCGCGCGTCGACCACGGCACCCTCCATGAGCCGCGAGGGGTAGACGAAGCCGGCGTCGAAACCGTCGAACTCGTCGGTAGTCCCGGCCGCACCCTTCCCGCCTCCGCCGCCAGAGACGCGAAGCGCCCGCTCTTTCGCCCGCATGTGGTCGACCGCGATTCCGCGGTCGGCGAGCGGCCCGCGCACGCGTTCGAACGTCTCGGCGTCCGTCGTCATCGCGAGCCGAAGCATACGTTCGATCGGGGCCGTTCGGACTTAAAAATCGCGAGGGGCGCGTCGCGTCCCGCTCACTGGAGGTGACCTTCCTCGCGGAGCTGTTCGGCCTCGCTCTTCTCGTAGCGCCACGCGATATCGCCCTTCTCGTCTTGCCAGTCCCACGGCTCGACGAGGACGATGTCGTCCTCGCGGATCCAGACGCGCTTCTGCATCCGGCCGGGGATGCGCGCGGTCCGCTCTTTCCCGTCCGCACAGCGCACTCTGACTCGGTTCGCACCGAGCATCTCGACGACCTCCGCGAACACCTCGTCGTCGTCGGGCATTCGGAGGTCGTTTCGACCGCCGCCGTCTCCGTTGGTCATGCGTACGCGGTGATACGCGCTCCCGAAAATAAAAGGGCCGCTCTCCGCGCGGAAACCCCCCTTTTAAACCGCGACGGCGTCGATCGAGTGCCATGCGCGACACACTCGGGTCCGAAGGCATCGCCGGCGTCGCGGTCGTCCTCGTCGCGGTCGGGATTCTGACAGTCCACGACCCGATCGTCGGCGCGGGCGTGATGATCCTGTTGGCCGGCCTCGCGCTGATCGCGAAGGGCATCGCCGACTCGACGATGCGGGCGTTCGGGCTTAAGTAGCGCGTAGACGGGAGTTCTCAGTGAACGCGGAGCGGCGCCGCGCACCCGAAAGAGTAATGTTCTATCACCGATGCGGCTCGGTATGGTCGACGCACCCGCGGTCGCTGCTGAACTGATCGAACTCCTCGCCGTCGTCGTCGGCGCCGGCGCCGCCTCGACGATCGGGGTCGTACTCGAACGCGTCGGACTCGACGCGGTCACCGGCGGCGACCTCATGCTCGGCGCGTGGGCGGTCGTGATGGGTCTGCTGGCGCTGTACGTCGGCGTCGTCGCGCTCGGCTACGAACAGGCGCTTCCCCGCCTGCAGCGGCTCACCGCCGGCGAGTAGGGCTGCGACGCCGAACCGCGGTCGAACGCTTATAACTCTCCGTCCGCCGCCATCTCTCTCACCACAGCCGCCCGCTCGCGGATCTCGGTCCACTCGTCTTCGTCTTTGTTGTCGACGTGCGAGTACATCAGTCCCATCCGGCCGGTGCCGCGGAGGGTCTCCTCATTCTCCTTCAGGAAATCCCAGTAGAGGGCGTTGAGCGGGCACGCGCCCTCGCCCGTGGTCCGCGAGACGGTGTACGGGCAGGAGGCACAGTGGTCGCTCATCCGGTTCACGTAGTTCCCCGAGGAGGCGTACGGCTTCGAGGAGAGCACGTCGGTCCCGAACGACCCCATCGCGACGACGTTCGGCGTCGTCACCCAGTGGTAGGCGTCGACGAAGCCGAGGTGAAACCACTCGTTCAGCTCAGCCGGATCGACCCCGTAGATCAGCGCGACGTTCGAGAGCACCATCAGCCGCTCGATGTGGTGGGCGTAGCCGTACTCTCGCACGTGGCCGACCGCCTCGGAGAGACACTGCATGTCCGTGTCGCCGTCCCAGTAGGCCGGCGGGAGATCCCGCGACTGCGCCAGCTGGTTGGCCGTCGCCAGCTCCGGCATCGTCTCGCGGTAGACGTGTCGCATGAACTCCCGCCAGCCGATCACCTGGCGGACGAATCCCTCGACCGCGTTGAGCGGGACGGGAGCGAGCCCACGGTCGTCTGTCGAACCGCCACCGTCGCCGAACTCGTCGAGCGACGTTGCGCCCGCGTCCGGGGTTCCGTGTTCGTCGGGATCGTACGCGCCCGGTTCGACGCCGCGTTCGGCGTACGCCGCCTCGACCGCCCGGACTGGCTCGTGCGGGTCGAGCAGCCCGAGGTTGATCGCGGGCGAGAGCAGCGAGTGCGAGAGGAACGGCTCCCCGGTCACCATCGCGTCCTCGTACCGTCCGAACGAGGGGAGCCGATCGCGGACGAACGCGTCGAGCGCCCTCTGCGCCTCCTCGCGGGTGACCGGCCACGCGAAGCCGTCGAGCGAGTCGGCCCCCCACGTGTCGAACCGCTCGCGGACCCACGCGTGGGTCTCGCGGGTGAGCTCGTCCGGTTCGAACCGCGGCCCCTCGGGCGGCTCCCAGCCGTCGGGCGGCGTCTCCTGGTTCAGGTCGTCGTAGTTCCACTCGCCGCCGACCGGCTCGTCGCCGTCCATCAGCACGCCCGTCTCGCGGCGAACGTGACGGTACCAGTTCTCCTGTCGGTAACGCCTGTCGGCGCTCCCGTCGTCGCCGACGATCGGTTCCGCCTCCTCTTCGTCCGACTGGCCCGTCCGCTCGCCCGCCCACTCGCGCCAGTCTGCGGGCGTCGTCCAGAACAGCTCGTTGTCCAACAGCTCCAGCGAACCGCCCCGCTCGGCGACGAGCTCCCGCAGCCGGTCGCCCGCGCCGTGGCTCGCGGGACGCATGAGCCGGAGGTCGGCGTCTCCCGGCTCGCCGGCGACCTCCTCGTCGAAGAACGCGTCGAGCCCCTCGCCGAACGACTCGGCCTGCAGGTACGTCACGTCGTGACCGCGCTCGCGGAGGTCGTCGCGGGCGTGGCGCATCGCCGAGAACACGAGCGTCAGCTTGTGGGCGTGGTACGGCTTCCGGTCGGCGAAGCCGTGCGCCTCGATCAGCAGCACCTCGTCGGCATCGGCGAGCGCGTCGAGGTCGGGGTTGAGCTGGTCTCCCAGCAGCCAGAGGACGGCATCTTCGCTCATGTAACACGACACGCGCTCGGTCGACGTAGGTCTACGGGAACGGGCGGGACGGTCGCCGCTTTCAACACCCGCCCTTTTTACTCGGCCTCGGCGAGAGTTTGGGTATGGACGAGATCCTTACGAACTGGCTTCTCGGTCTGATCGCCGCCCTCCTCGCCGTGCTCGTGCTCGACTCGACCGGGCAGTCGTTCCTCGAACCGCTCGCCCCCGTCGCGAACGTGCTCGCGCTCGTGACGTTCCTCGCGTTCGTGCTCCTGACGGGCGCGTTCCTCGTGTACACGGCGTCGTTCCGGAACAGCTAGGGCTCTCACGACGGTCCCGCCCGAACCCGCTCCGGCGCGGGTAGCTTTTTAGTTCCGGTCCGTCTGCTCGTCGTATGGAGTATACAACGCTCGGGAGCACCGGGACGACGGTCTCGAAGATCTGTCTCGGCTGCATGAGCTTCGGCGACTCGGACTGGCGCGAGTGGGTCCTCGACGAGGAAGAGGGGAAGAAAATCGTCGAGCGCGCGCTGGAACTCGGCGTGAACTTCTTCGATACCGCCAACATGTACTCGACCGGCGAGTCGGAGCGGATCCTCGGCGAGGCGCTGGAAGGCCACCGCGAGGAGAGCGTCGTCGCCACGAAGGCCTACTTCCAGATGGACGAGTCGAACCCGCACTCGGGCGGACTCTCGCGGAAGGCGATCGAACAGGAACTGGAGAACAGCCTCGATCGGCTCGGCATGGAGACGATCGATCTCTACCAGATCCACCGGTGGGACGACGACACACCGATCGGAGAGACGCTCGCCGCGCTCGACGACGCGGTCCGGCGCGGGAAGGTGCGTCACATCGGCGCCTCGTCGATGTGGGCCCACCAGTTCGCCGAGGCGTTGCACACGAGCGACCGGGAGGGGTACGAGCGGTTCGCCACCATGCAGAACCACTACAACCTCGCGTACCGCGAGGAGGAACGCGAGATGCTCCCCCTCTGTGAGGAGGAGGGGATCGGCGTGATGCCGTGGAGTCCCCTTGCGCGCGGGTACCTCACGCGCCCGGACGAGGACGTGGACGCCACGCTCCGCGGAGAGACCGAAGAACATCTCTACGAGCACCCCTACCGCGAGGGCGGCGGGCCGGCGGTCAACGAGCGCATCGCCGAACTGGCCGACGAGAAGGGCGTGAAGATGGCGCAGATCGCGTTGGCGTGGCTGTTCCACAAAGAGCCGGTCGACACCCCGATCGTCGGGACGACTAGCGTCGAACACCTCGAAGACGCCGTCGAGGCGCTCGACATCGATCTGTCCGCGTCCGATATGGAGTGGCTCGAAGCGCCGTACGAGCCGGTCCGCGTCTCAGGCCACGAGTGAGGCGTCGCGACCGAGGTCGGCGCTTCGTCGACCGCTTATAAACGCACCGTCACGGGCGGCACGACAACCCTTTTCGGCCGGGACGCCGAACCGAGGTGCATGGCAGACGACGATCCCACAGACGCCGATGCCGGCGAGGAACAGGCCGAGAACGCCCCCGGGGCCGAGGGCGGCGACGCCGAAGGCGACGACGGCGAGGAGAAGTCCTTCCGCGAGCGCGTCGAGGAGATCCGCGAGCGACGCGAGGAAGAGCGTGAGGAAGGCGACCGACCCGATCCGGAGGAGATGATGGGCGGCGGCGGCGGCCCGCCGGGGATGGGCGGCGGTGGCGGCGGCAACCCCTTCGCGCAGATGATGTCCGGGATGATGGGCGGCGGCGGCGGTCCCGGCGGCGCGGGCGGCCCGCCGGGGATGGGCGGCGGTCCCGGCGGCCCGGGCGGTCGCGGCGAGGAGCGCGGCGACCAGGCCGGCAACGAGGAGCTCGTCCGTGAGGTCCGACAGCTCCGCGACGAGGTCCGCGACGCCACCCGGCAGCTCCAGCGCATCGCGCAGGCGCTCGAAGACGACTGAGTTACCGGCAGTTTTCTGCAGTTGCGGTTCTGCACCGTTTTCCGACGTGTGCAAGCGTTGTACTCAGTAGCTGATCGATGGCGGGAGTGAGTGTTGCAGATCGGTGGCGTCGATGCAGCAGTTAAATAACTGTGAGTGGCTGCGACGATCGCTTATATATTGCAGTGCGGTGGCGCGTGCCTGCGAGCGGGCCATCGGGCCGCGAGTCAGCACGCGCGAGGGATGCGGCGAGCGCTCGGAGAGCGCGAACCGCGAGGCTGGGGAGGCGTGAGGTGCGGTTGCGGTCGGGGCGGGACTCAAAGGGGCAGCCGTCGAGGGCGAAGACGGGCGACGCAAGGACCACAGGGAAGGAGCAAAGCGACTGACCGAGGACCGCAGCGAGCCCATCGAGTCCTCGCGGCTGGGGCTTTGGAGGTGTCTGTCGTCGATCCACGGTCAACGGATTATAAGCGAGCACCTAGGGATTTGGAAGTGTTTACCACAGAGTCGTCGATCGGTTATAAATAGCCGACAGCAACACCACTCGATCGCTTATAAACGCCTACTCACGCAATCCGAGACACCCACTCCCGTAATCGATCAAGAAGCACGCGTCAACGATCAAAACGCGGTCCACTCGGACGGCTTCCCGACCCGACCGCGGACGCGGAACTCCCGGTCGTCGCCCTCGACGCGGGTCTCGACGATCACGTCGAACGGCTCGTGGAGGGTGTGAACTACCTGTTCGTCGTGGGCGGTCGAGTTGACCACACCGACGAACGGCCACCCCTCCCCGGAGGTCTGGGAGGTCATCACACGGGTGAACCGGTAGATCCGATCCGAGTCCCAGTACATCAACAGCTGGGACAGCGAGTAGACGCCGACGGCGCGGTCGCGGCCGGCCGAGGACTCGACGACGTCGGTGAACTTGATCCCGATGTCGGTGAGGTTACCGGCGCTGGCGACGTACTTCGTCGTCGGCGTATCGTCGCGCTTGTCGCCCTGCTCGTGGGTGACGCAGTCGATGACGATCACATCGTCGCCGTCGCGGTCGGTGATCGCCTCGTAGTCGCCGCGGACCTTCTCCGCGGTGCGGCCGGTGGAGATAACGATCGGGGCGGTCGACCACTCGGCGAGCAGCCGGTTGAACAGGTCGTACTTCCCGCTCATGGGCGGCCCGGTGACGAGCACGCTGTCGGCGTCGCGGACAGCGTCGGGAAGTACGCTCATGTGTCTGTTTTGAGGGGGTATCGGGTAAAACCCTTCCGAGGGATCACTTTCGGAGCATCGACGGGAAGTCGAGCGACGACGGGGGGCCCTCGCGGGGGCGCCTCGTCAGTGTCAGTTCCGTTATCGCTCCGGGGAGAGCGGCCGAGATGGGCGATCCGCGAGGGGAGCCAGCTCCGTCGACGAGCCGGTCCCAGACTTCCTCGGCGTCGTCGGCCTCGGGAGCAGCCTCTAGGGCCTTGGTCCGGCCCTCGTCGTACGCGAGCTCGATCAGGCTCTGGTCGTACGCGCTCTCGAAGACATCCAGAACGCGGTCGAGTTCGGCCGGCCGCGCGCTGCCGACACCGGCGGCGACGCCGAGCGCAAACGCGCGCTCGACCGCCTCCTGGCGAGAGAGGTCGTCCCACTCCGTGCCGAAGGTCCGGTCGTACATCAGTGGCTCACCGTCGCGGCCGAGCCGACTCGGAGTCCGCCATCGGTGAACTCGATGCCCTGGATGTCGGTGTCGACGTCGGTCCCGCGCATCTTCAGCACCTGAATCCCGCGGCGCATCCCGTCGTCTTCGAGATAGTTGTGCATGAAGACGACACCGTGCGCGAGGTAGTGCTCCTCGGAGTAGGCGCTCGGGTCTGTCATCTCGGAGATGAGCAGCGTCGTCGCATCGGTACGCTTCAGCGAGGAGAGCAGCTGGATCATCGTGTCCTCGTCGTCGTCGAGGAGGAACCGCAACAACATCGTGGAGTCGAAGACGACGCGATCGATGTCCCGAGAGTTAATAAAGCCCGTGAGCCGGTTCGTGACTCCGGAGTGGTCTCGCCGCTCGCCGGGAAGGCCGAAGAAGCGACGACCGTCCGAGGAGAAGGAGTCGAGGAACGTGATCCGGTCCGTGTCGAGCGCCCGGTCGAACCCGAAGTCGTATCCGCTCATGTCGCGGCGGATCCCCTCTTTCGTCTCGTGCATGCTGACGTACAGCACGTCCTCGCCGTTGCGGGCGCCCTGCGCGGCGAACTGTGAGCAGAACGTCGTTTTCCCGCTGCCGGGAGGGCCGCTGACAACGTACAGACGATTCTCCGGGAAGCCACCGTCGACGAGAGCATCAAACCCGGGAACGCCGCTAGAGGCGCGCATACGTACTAACTCATCGGTTGTCGGATAAGGGTTACCACCCGGTTCTCACGGATGAGAACGACTCGCGAACGACTCGCGAACGACCCGCGAACGACACTCCGACCGTGGGACAGGGTATTGTCGGCCGACCCGCTATTCGTCGGCTTGTCCCGTCTCCGCGGCGAGATCGGGAGCCTCGAGGTCCTCGATCTCGTCGATGTCCGGGGAGACCCAGACTACGAAGCGGTCGTCGGATTTAACGATCCCGTTGACTCCCTCGTCGTCGACGGTCGTCGCTTGATCCACGTCTTCCGGAGCCACGTCACGGACTTGGAACACCTCGTCGACCATCCAGCCGACGGTACCGCCCTCGTCGATCTCCTCGTCGTCGAACACGACGATCCGCTCGCGGGGCCCCTTCTCGTCGATCGAAAAGAGCGTCTTCGGGTCGACAATCGTGGTTGTGCGTCCCCGCAGGTCCATTACGCCCTCAACGTGGTCGGGTGAGTTGGGGATCCGCGTGAGCTCGCCGGCGTCAACGATTTCGTCGATGATCCCGATGTCCAGACAGTACGTCCCGTCGCCCAGGCCAAACTCCAGCACTTTCGTGGGTTCGGCGTCCGTCTCGATGGCTGCCATGAACGAAATTGCGGGGAAGGGGCCAATAACCGTGTCCCCTGAATTATCAGGTGTGATTACCGGGTCCGTGGATTTATGCTGATTCTGCGCCCGTTTCTCTATATGAGTAGGACGACGGATCGGCGAGGCGGTCGCGACGATTCCTTGCGGGTAGTTATCGTCGACGACTCGCCATTCATGCGAGGGTTGATCTCCGACCTCTTGACCGACGCGGGGGTCGCGGTCGTCGGCGAAGCGGGCGACGGCGCCGAAGCGCTGTCGGTGGTCGCCGAGACACGGCCAGATGTCGTGACGATGGACGTCGAGATGCCGGGGATGGGCGGGCTCGAGGCCGTCGAACGGCTGATGGCCGAGACGCCGACGCCGGTGTTGATGCTTTCGGCGCACACCGCTGAGGGCGCCGAAGTGACCTTCGAGGCGCTCGAACGGGGCGCGGTCGACTTCTTCTCGAAGCCCGGCGGCGAGGTCTCGACCGGCGTCTCTCGCGAGTCAGAGCGTCTCGTCAAGGCCGTCCGGTCGGTCGCGGACGCCGACCTCGCCGCGGCGACTCGCGACCGGCGCGAGCGAGAGAACGCCGGCAGCGGGTCGAAGACGACGACGGCCGGTGTGTCGACGCCGACCGCGTCGGCCGCGACCGTCGACGGCCCGCTGACGGTCGTGATCGGCGCGTCGACCGGCGGGCCAAACGCGGTCGAGCGCGTCATGTCGGCGCTGCCGATGGCCGACTGCCGGGTCGTCATCGTCCAGCACATGCCGGAGGCGTTCACCTCGCGGTTCGCGGACCGGCTCAACGAGGCCTCCGCGTACGACGTGCGCGAGGCGAGTGACGGCGCCCGGATCGGCTCCGGCGAGGCGCTCGTCGCCAACGGCGGGAGCCACACCCGGATCGATAGCTATCGATCGGGACGGCTCCGCGTCAAGCTCGAAGAGGACGACTCACAGTCAGTCACACCAGCTGTCGACGTGACGATGCGCTCGGCGGCGGAAGTCGTCGACGGCCCGCTGGTGGGCGTCGTGTTGACCGGAATGGGTGCCGACGCCTCCGAGGGAATCCGAGCGATGGCGGACGCCGGAGCGCGGACTATCGCCCAGAGCGAGGACACCTGCGTCATTTACGGAATGCCGAAGCGCGCGGTGGAGACGGGCAGTATCGACGAGGTACACGACCTCGATGACGTTGCCGGCGCGATCGTGGGGGGTGTCGCCTGATGGACTCTCACCGCGCCGCGTTCGTCGCCGAGGCCGAAGACGGGATCACCGACCTGAACAACGCCCTCCTCGCGCTGGAGGCCGACCCCGGAGACGCCGAGGCGATGGACGACGTGTTCCGCGTCGCCCACACGCTGAAGGGCAACGCCGCGGCGATGGGGTACGAGGATGTCTCTAGCTTCGGACACGCGCTCGAAGACCTACTCGACGCGGTCCGACAGGGCGACCGCGAGGTGACGCCCGAACTGATGGACCTGCTCTTCGAGGGGGTCGACACCGTCGAGGCGATGGTGTCGGAGATCGCCGAGACGGGTGACGTGTCGACTGACCCCTCCGATCTGGAGGGCCGCCTCCGCGAGATGGAAGAGCAGGGGACTGTCGGGGGCGACGACGGTGTCGACACTGCAGACAGCGACTCCGAAACTGATACGATCGATAGTGACGACGCCGGCGATGCTGACGCGGACGAGGGGTCTGCCGACGAGAACACCGAGGACGACGCGGACGATACGAACGACGTTTCCGTCCCCGAACTCCCCGACGCGGCGACCGCCCTCGACGACCCGGTCGTGTACGGGGACGTGACCATCGGCGAGACCGCCATGGCGGGTGTCGATGCCGCACTCGTGTTGCAGGCGCTCGACGGCCAGTTCAGCGAGTACGTCACGGTCCCCGCACCCAACGCGCTGGAGGACGGGGAGTACGACGAGGGGTTCGACGTATTCGTGGCCGACGCCGACCCCGGCGTGGTCGCCGAGGGGCTCGCCGCGCTCACGCAGATCGAGTCGATCGCGACGGCCCTCGTCGGAGAGGCGGACAGCAACGCGGGCGAGGCCGAACCGACTCCCGACGCTGTCGGCGACGCAGACGCCGTCAGCGAAACCGACGACGCAAGGAACAGAAACGACGAAGCCGCCGGCGACGAGAGCACTGAGGGCGAGGGCGCTGAGAACGGTTCCTCGCCCGGGTCGAACTCCTCAGCCAACTCCACGTCGAGCTCCAAGTCTGCCGACGAGATCAAGTCGATCCGGGTCGACGTCGGCCAAGTCGACGAGCTGTACGGGCTCGTCGAGCAGCTGGTGACGAGCCGGATCAAGCTCCGTCGAGAGCTGGAGGAGCGGAACGGGCAGTCTGACGCGTTAGACGAGCTCGACAAGCTCGCCTCCAGTCTGCAGGACACGGCGATGGACATGCGGCTCATCCCGTTCTCACAGGTCTCTGACTCGTTCCCACGGCTCGTCCGCGACATCTCGCGGGATCTCGACAAACGGATCGACTTCGAGATCGAGGGCGCCGACGTGGAACTCGATCGAACCATCCTCACGGAGATGCGCGATCCGCTCGTCCACGTCCTGCGGAACGCGGTCGATCACGGGATCGAGTCTCCCGAGGAGCGTGAGGCCGCCGGGAAGGACTCCACCGGCCACGTCAGGCTCACGGCCGAGCGCGAGCGCGACCACGTCATCATCGAGGTGGCCGACGACGGCGGCGGGCTCGACCCCGATCAGCTCCGCGAGAAGGCGGTCGACGAGGACGTCAAGAGCCGGGAAGCGGTCGAGGCGATGGAAGACAGCGAGGTGTTCGACCTCGTTTTCCACCCCGGCTTCTCCACCGCGGAAGAGGTAACCGACGTCTCCGGGCGCGGCGTCGGGATGGACGTGGTCCGGACGACCGCCCGCGACCTCGACGGCTCGGTCTCTGTCGAGAGCGAACCGGGCGAGGGGACGACGGTTCGGTTCCGTCTCCCCGTCACCGTCGCCATCGTGAAGGTGATGTTCGTCGACGTGGGCGGCACTGAGTACGGGATCCCGATCAAGTCGATCGCCGAGGTCTCCCGCGCGAACGACGTGGAGGAGGTCCACGGCGACGAGATTGTCCGCCACGAAGACGATCTCTACCCCGTAATCCGACTGAAAGAGCGGCTCGCGGACAGCGGTGCCGCAGCGGTCGGGTCGGGGGGTGGCGGTGTTCCCGACGCACCCAGCGATCCTGCTGTGGCGGTCGGCGGTGGGGCCGACACCGAGTCCGCGAAGGCCGACGCCGCCTCCGCGACGACCGACGGCGGCGTGACCGACGACGGGATGCTCGTGCGGATCCGCGAGGAAACCCGACAGGTCGCGCTCCACTGTGACGCCGTGCTCGATCAAGAGGAGGTAGTCGTGAAACCGCTCGACGGACCGCTGTCGGGGACCCCGGGCCTCAGCGGTACGGCGGTCCTCGGCGATGGCGACGTCGTGGCCGTCCTCGACGTGGTGAGCCTATGAGCGGCGAGAGCGAGACACCATTCGAGGGCGTCCTCAGGCAGATCGACGACACGGTCCCGTTCGAGCCCGGCTACTACAACGAGTCGTACCTCGATCGGCGGATCACCGCCCGGATGCGCCGGCGTGACACCGAGTCGCACGCCGAGTACGAGCGGCTGCTCCGGGAGGACGACGACGAGCGTGAGGCGCTGATGGACGCACTCACGATCAACGTGACAGAGTTCTTCCGCAACCCGGAGATGTGGGACGTGCTGCGCGACGTGCTCCGCGAAAAGACCGCTGAGAAGCGCCGGGTCCGCGTCTGGTCGGCCCCCTCGGCCGACGGGCGGGAGCCGTATTCCGTCGCAATGCTGGCCTGCGACGACCCCGAGATCGACGAGTCACGGGTCGAGGTGCTCGGCTCGGACATCAGCGAGGAGGCGCTCGAAAACGCCAGAGACGGCGTCTATCACACCACCCGCACGACGGATATCGAGGCGGAACTCGAACCGCTCTCCACCCCCGACCGCTATGTTGAACACGACGGGGACACGTTTCGGGTCCGTCCGGAGGTCCAGCGTCTCGTGACCTTCGAGACACACGACCTGATCAGCGATGGCGCGCGCGATCCCTTCGACGTGGTGTTGTGCCGCAATCTGCTGATCTACATCGATATCGACCACAAGGGGGCGCTGTTCGACACGCTCGAGGCGTCGCTCGCCGACGACGGCGTGCTCGTGCTCGGCATGACCGAGAGCATTCCCCCGGACCGCTCGGACAGGTACGACTCGATCGACAAGCGCCGGCGGGTGTTCCGGAGGGCCTGATGTCGCTGTACCAGCACGCGCGGGACGGGAACGCCGAGCGGCTCAGAGACGCCATGGGCAGCGACAGCGCCGCGGTCCGAAAGCGCGCTGCCGAGTTTCTCGGTGAAGTCGCCGACACCGACGACCAGCCGTCCATCGACGTGCTCTTGCGCGCCGCGACCAGCGACGAGGACGCGCAGGTCCGCGGATCCGCGGTCGACGCGCTCGACGAGATCGGCGAAGCGGCGCTCGAACAGCTCCTCTCGGAGCTCACGGGTACCAATAAATCCGAGGCGGAGTGGGTTACCGCCCGCAAGTTCGCTCGCGCGCTACAGGCCGACCGCCCGGAGCTGCGGATGGCCGCCGCGAACGCGCTCGGCCGGCTTGACGACGCGAGCGGGCTCCAGCACCTCGTCGAGGCGCTTGACGACGAGGATCCCCGCGTCAGGCTCCGAGCGTGTCAGGCTTGCGGGACCTTCGCTGACCCGCGCGCGGTCCCCGGGCTGACGACCCGGCTCGACGACGAGCCGCGTGTCCGGCGGGCCGCCGCGAACGCGCTCGGGAATATCGGTACCGACCGGGCGCTCTCGCCCCTCCTAGAGCTGCTCGACGATAGCGATGAGTCGCTCCGCCGGATCGCCGCCGGCGCGCTCGGAAAGGCGAGCAACCCGGAGCCGGTCGAGCCGCTGGCGCGCGCGCTCGGCGACGAGAGCGCGGTGGTGCGGAACGCCGCGGTGTACTCGATCATCGAGCTGCTCTCGAACGTGCCGACCAAGCAGAGCCACGCGGTCCGCGACCGCGTCGTCTCCGAGCTGAAGCAGGCCGACGACGAGACGGTCGTCGAGCCGCTCGTCGAGATTCTCACGGAGGGCCAGCAGAGCCGCCAGCGACGGAACGCGTCGTGGATTCTCGGTCGCGTCGCCGAGCCGAAGTCGGCGATCGCGGTCGAGGCGCTCGCGGACGCGCTCGCGGACGATGACGCACAGACCGCGCAGTTCGCGGCCACCAGCCTCAAGAGCCTCGGCGGGCCGGTCGTCGAAGACCGGCTCTTGGACCGGCTCGGTACCGAACACCCCGAAGACGCCCGGGCGAAGGCGGTGTTCGTACTCGGACAGGTCGGCGGGCAGGAGACGCTTAACCGGCTTGAAGGGTTCACCGACGACGAGAGCCCGGCGGTCCGGAAGCGGGTGTTCTCGGCGGTCTCAAAGCTCCGGGCAGGAGGACCGTAAATGTCGGGCGGCAGCGGGGAGTACAAGGTTGCCGACACGCAGGCGCGGTTCGCGGTCGCCGTCCGCGACGGGCGGAAGGTGAGCGACGTCTCGTGGACGGCTGGTCGCGTGCTCCTCTCGAATCGCCGACTAATCCTCGCCGGAAACGACGGGAAGCGCACGGTCCCGCTCTCAGATCTCAAGGGACTCGGCGGTCGCCACGACGCCAACCAGTCCGTCGCGCGGGTCTCCAACTACGTCAGCTTCGACCTCGGGGATCAGGTGTTGCTCGTCGCCGCCGCGGAGCACGAGTCGTTCGAGCGCGACGTGTACCGGGCGCTGCTCGACCAGCGGACGGTGACCGCGAAACACCCCGCGATCGAGGGTGGCGTCGTTCAGGAGACGGACTGGGAGCAGGCACGGGTGAAGATCGATGACAACGGGCTCAACGCAGCCCTCGAAAGCGGCGCGTTCGTGAAGTTCGATCTCGACGACATCAGCGGACTCGACGCCGCGAAACGCACCGTCAACGGCGAGAAGAAGCCCGTGATCGAGGTGTCACACACCGACGACGAGGGGACGAGCATCGAGACCCATATCGCCGGCGATCCCAATCGGATGCGGTTCGTCGAGGCGTGGCTCCGGAAAGGCGAGGAGCGCAGCTCGACGAACGTCGACCTTTCCAGCCGCGACCGGGAGGTGTTGATGGCGCTGTACTCCGGCGTCTCGCCGTTCGAGATCCCGTCGTTCCTCGGGATGGACGTCGACGCCGTCGAGGAGACGTTCGAGCGGCTCGTCGAGCTCGAAGTGGTCGAGGAGGTTCGGGTGCGCCGCGAGGTGGCGCTGAACTCTCGCGGTCGCAACATCGCCAGCGAGGCGATGAACGAACAGTAGCTGGCGGCCGACCGCTCGCTAGCGGAACGTGGAGAACAGCCGGCGCGATCGGAGTTCCACGGCGGTGCGCCGGACTCCCGCCTCGGCCGCCGCGGACGGTGACTCAGGTCACGGGTGCGGTGGCCGCGGTATCGGTAATAAACGGTGGGCCGTAGGGGGAGGTTCGCGTCGCTGGCGCCGAATTACTCTTAAGTTGCAGCCCGACCGAGGAAGCGCATGAGCTACGAGGCGGTGTTTTTCGACCTCGATAACACCCTGTACCCGTACGCCCCCTGCAACGAGGCGGGCAAGCGGGCCGCCCTCGCGGCGTTCCGCGAGCGAGGGTACGAAATCGATCGCGAGACGTTCGACGAGTTGTACGCGACCGCCCGCCGAGAGGCCAAACGCGAGACCCGCGAGACCGCCGCCTCTCACGACCGGCACATCTACTTCAAGCGCGCGCTGCGGCTCCACGCCGGCGGACACGACGCCGCGGACGCGCTGGCGCTCGGCGACGCGTACTGGGAGGGGTACGCGAGCGAGATGGAGCTGTGTGACGGGGTCGAGCGCGTCTTCGACGCCCTCGCCGAGGCGGGGACGGACGTCGCCGTCGTGACCAACCTCACCACTCGCGTTCAGCTACAGAAGCTCTCGCGGCTCGCGATCGACGACCGGATCGACCGGCTCGTCACCTCCGAGGAGGTCGGCCGCGAGAAGCCGAGCGCGATTCCCTTCACAATCGCGCTTGCCGCGTTCGACCGCCGGCCGAGCGAGGCGCTCATGGTCGGCGACAACGCCGACGCCGACGTGGCCGGCGCGAACGCACTCGGGATGGACACGGCGCTGTTCGTCGCCGACGGCGACACGCCCGCCATCGACGAGCTCGACGGCGACCGACGCCCGAACCACCGGCTCGATGCGTTCGCCGATCTGACGGAGGTCGTGGCGTGACCCGAGAGCGTTCCGATGCCGACACCGACGCCACCGCCAATCCCGATCTCCTGCACGAGGCGCGCGAGGCGGTCGTGGAGTACGCGCCGGCGCTCGCGGACCTGACGCCCGGCCGGACCGGGAACCTGAGCGTCCGCGAGGGGGACGCGGTCGCGGTGACGCCCACGGGCGTCCCGTACGACTCCTTCGACGCGACCGATGTGCCGGTGGTCTCGCTGGAGGGCGAGCGGCTGGCGGGCCGGATGGCGCCGTCGAGCGAGGTGCCGATGCACACGGGTATTTATAAACACGACCGGCCGGGCGCGATCGTCCACACCCACTCACCGTGGGCAACGACGATGGCGACGCTCCACCGGAAGCTCCCTCCCGTTCACTACATGATCGCCGCCGTGGGGCGGGAGGTTCCGCTGGCCGACTACGCGCCGTACGGCACCGAGGCGCTGGCCGCGAACGTGGTGGCCGCGATGGCCGAGGCCGACTCGGACGCGGCGATCCTCGCGAACCACGGGCTGGTCGTCACCGGTCCCGACATCGAGACGGCGGTGGAGAACACCCACCACGTCGAGGACATCTGCCGGCTCTACCTCCGTGCGTCGTCGGTGGGCGAGCCGCACGTGCTCTCCGACGAGCAGATGGCGACCGTCGAGGAGCGGTTCGAGAGCTACGGCCAACAGCCCGGTGATGACGACGCATAGCGAAGGACGGAAACCAAACGCCGACGGCTCGCACCCGATCGCCTCTCCCGGTTTTATAAATAGCGGGCCGGTTACTGGATCGGTATGACCGATACGGAGCCGGCGGCTCCGGTCCGGGAGACCGCCGAATCGATCGCGACGATGGAGGTCCGCGGCGCGGCGACCATCGCGTCCGCGGCCGCCGAGGCGCTCGCCGCCCAGGCCGAGGCTGCAGCCGAGTCCGAGGGAACCGCGAGCGACCCCGGTGCCTTCCGCGCGTCGATGCGTGCCGCGGGACGGAGCCTCCGCGAGACCCGGCCGACCGCCGTGTCGCTACCGAACGCCCTCCGCTACGTCCTCCAGCGGATGGAGGGAGAGACGGTCGACGAACTGCGCCGCAGCGTCGTCGACGCGAGCGACGCGTTCGTCCACCAGCTCGACTGCGCGCAGGACGACCTCGGGCAGGTCGGCGCGAACCGCCTCGCCGACGGCGACACGGTGATGACCCACTGCCACTCGACGGACGCGCTCGCCTGCATCGAGGCCGCCGTCGAGCAGGGGAAGTCGATCTCGGCGGTCGTCAAGGAGACGCGGCCGCGCCAGCAGGGCCACATCACCGCCGAGGCGCTCCGCGACGCCGGCGTCCCCGTCACCCTGATCGTCGACTCCGCGGCGCGGCGCTACCTCGACGAGGTCGACCACGTCGTCGTCGGTGCCGACTCGATCGCCGCGGACGGCGGCGTGATCAACAAGATCGGCACGTCGGGGCTCGCGGTCAACGCCCGCGAGCGCGGCGTCCCGATCATGACCGCCGCCCAGACGATCAAGCTCCATCCGGAGACGCTAACGGGCCACACCGTCGAGATCGAGATGCGCGACGAAGGCGAGGTGATCGATCTCGAGACCCGCGAGGAGATCGGCGAGATAACCGTCGAGAATCCGGCGTTCGACGTGACGCCGCCGCGGTACATGGACGCGATCGTCACCGAGCACGGCCAGTTTCCGCCCGAGAGCATCGTGGCGCTGATGCGAGAGCTGTTCGGCGAGGGCGCCGCCGAGCCGTGGGCCGAGCCATGAGCGGCGAGGACGCAGAGCACGGTGGTCCAGACGGCTGGGACGAGGAGCTCGCAGAGTGGGACCAAGAGATCTCCGAGTGGGAGGACGGCGAGGGGACAGACGAGGGAGGCGACCCGGTCGACAACGATCCCGACTTGGAACCGGAGTCCTCTGGCCGCGCCCCGAAGGTGGTCTCAGCGGGCCACATCAACTGGGACGTGACGATTCACGTCGACGAGCTGCCGGGGCCGGACGGAGAGACGCGGATCGATCTGCTCGAACAGTCCGGCGGCGGCAGCGCCGCGAACGTCGCGGTCGGGCTCGTTGGACTCGGCGGCCGGTCGGTCGTCTACGGGAGCGTCGGCGGCGACGAGTCGGGGGCGCTGGCGCTCCGCGAACTGGCGAGCGCCGGCGTCGACCCGGGACAGGTGCTGGTCGACGCGGACGAGCCGACTTCGGTGAAGTACGCGATCGTCGACGGGAGCGGAGAGCTGCTCATGTTAGCGAACGACGGCGCCAACGAGTCGTTCACCGCGGCCGAACTCGACCGCGACACGCTGAGGGCGGCCGACCACCTCCATCTCACCGGTCAGCAGCCGGGGACCGCGGCCGCGCTCGCGACCGCCGCGGGCGAGGCCGGAACGACGCGGAGCTTCGACCCGGGGCGCCGGGTCGGCGACCGCGAGTTCGAGGCCGCGCTCCACGGCACGGACCTGTTGTTCGTGAATGCTCCGGAGGCCGACGCGCTCGCCGACTCGACCGACATCGACCCGTGGGAGCCCGACGACCGCGTCGTCGCGATCAAGCTCGGCGAGGAGGGCGCGACGATCCGAACCCCCCACGGCGACGTGTCGCATCCGGGGTTCGACGTCGACCCGATCGACACTGTCGGCGCCGGCGACGCGTTCGCGGCCGGGTTTCTGGGCACAGCGCTCAGAGACCCCGAGATCGCCGGTGAGGGCTTCTCACACGACCCCCGCGACTACCAGGTGCCGCTGCTCGTCGGCAACGCCTGCGGCGCGATCGCGGCCGAGACGGTGGCCGCCCGCGCCGACCTCTCGTGGGAGCGCGTCCGGTCGATGATGGGCGAGTCGCCCGAGTCGGACCTGCTGATCGAGATTCGGGTCTAACGAGTGCTCTTCGATCGATAGCGGGAGTATGTGTGTCAATTCAGTTGATCGGTTGTTTATAAGCGATCGAGTGATGTTGCTGTCGAACGTTTATAAGCGATCGACGAGTCTGCGGTGAACACCTGCAAAGCCCCAGCCGCGACGACTCGCGCGGCTCGGTGCTCTCCTCGCTCGTTCGCTCCGCTCAGTCGCTGCGGTGCTTCCGTCGCCGTGCTTCGTCCTCGCGACAGCGAGGCGCTTCGCGCCTCTGGCAGCCGGACGTAGTCCGGCGACTGCCCCTTTGAGTCCCGCCCCGCACAGCACCGCCCCACACCTCACACCTCCCCAGCCTCGCGGTTCGCGCTCTGCGAGCGCTCACCGCGTCCCTCGCGGACTCCTCGCGGTCGCCGGCGGCGACCGCTCGGAGGCGCGCCACCGCAGTTCATTTATAAGCAATCGTCGCAGTCGCTCACAGTCATTTAAATACTTCATCGCCACCACCGCACTGATACACTCACTCCCGACATCCATCACTCCCGCGTCCGTAGCGATCTTAGAAAATCCGCGTCGTCAGGCGCTCGTTACCGTCGTCGAGTCGGCCCGTCTAACACTCCGACCAGCCGCACGACTCGCACGTCTTGCAGCCCTCAGAGTAGTAGAGGTTCATCCCGCCGCACTCGGGACACTCGGGCGACTCGCCCGCCGCGATCAGCTCCTGCATCGCGTCGTCCGCGCCGTCCGCGTCGTCCGTGACCTCGGGACCGTCTGCGGTGGAGATGTCGGGCGTGACGTCGACCGGAGCGTCGGTCGCGGTTCCGGCGTCGACTGCACCGCCGTCGGTCTGGCTCGACGACTCGCTGACGCTCTCCACGTCGTCGAGGCTCTGCTGCTGGGGAATCCCCTTGTCGATCTCGTCGTCGAGGTAGCGGCGGAGCGCGGTGCCGATCGCGTCCGGGATCGACTGGATCTGCTCGCCTTTATCCCACGCGACCTTCGGGCTCCGGGTGCCCTGCAGCTCGTCGACGATCTCCTCGGGGTCGACGCCCGAGCGGAGCGCCGTCGAGATGACCTTCGCGAGCGCCTCCGTGAAGGAATTGGTGTAGCCGCCGGAGTGGCCGATGTTCGCGAACAGCTCGAACGGCAACCCGTTCTCGTCCTCGTTGATGGTGACGTACATCTTGCCGTATCCCGTCTCGACGCGTTGGGTGACGCCGTTCAGGGAGTCGGGACGCGGACTGCGCTCGCTGTAGTCGACCCGGGACCCCTCGCTGGCTTCGAGCAGGTCCGAGATCTCCGCGTCGATCGCCCGCTGGACGTCCTCGTTGTCGAGGAACGCCTCGACGCCGCCGAACACCTCGCCGATCTGCTCGACGATCGTCTCGGCCGCCTCGCTCTCGTCCGCGAACTCCGCGTTCTTCGCGCGGGTCGTGAGCACCTGCTTCGAGCGGGTGCCGTCACGGTAGACGGTGACGCCCTTGCCGCCGTGGTCGTAGATGTAGCGGTACACGTCCTCCATCTCCTCGGCGGTGGCGTCGTTCGGGAAGTTACACGTCTTCGAGATGGCCGAGTCGACGCCCTTCTGGCAGGCGCACTGGACCGCCGCGTGCTGCTTGCCCGAGAGGTCGCCGGTGACGACGAACAGCTCGCCGATGGCGTCCGGGACCGTCTCTAACCCGTCCACGCCGTCGAACTCGTTCGTCGCCATCTGATCTTGGGCCTCCTGCTTGACGGCGTCGACGTCGACGTCGTTCTCCTCTAAGGTGCGCAGGAAGTAGTCGTCGAACTCGACGAGCATCTCGTCGCCCTGCACGTCGTCGGAGACGTTCTTGTAGTAGGCGACGTTGTAGATGGGCTCACAGCCGCCCGTCGTGTTGCCGATCATCGACGTCGTGCCCGTGGGGGCGATCGTCGTCGTGTTGTGGTTGCGGATCGGGAACCCGTCTTCCCACTCGTCGGCGTCGAGCCCGGTGTAGTGCTCGAACCAGTCGCGGTACTCGGTGGGGTTCGCGTACTTCGAGTCCTCCCAGTCGTTGAACGTCCCGCGCTCCGTCGCGAGCTCGTGGGAGGTCTGCTTCGACGCGTGGTTAATGTGGGTCATCAGCTGGCGGGCGACCTCGTGGCCCGGCTCGGTGCCGTACTGGATCCCGAGCTGGATGTACAGCTGGGCGAGCCCCATGATTCCCAGTCCGATCTTCCGCATGTCGCGGACCTTCTGCTCGATCTTCTCGACCGGGAAGTCCGACATCGTGACCACGTTCTCTAAGAATCGGGTCCCGTAGTCGATCCGCTCGTCGAACTCCTCGAAGTCGATCGCCTCCTCGAGGAAGGCGTCGATCGCCGCCGCCTGCGAGTCGTACTCGTCGGCGTGCTCGGCGGACCAGACCCGCCAGTCCGGCGCGTCCTGCGCCGCGAGCGTCGAGAGGTTGATGTGGCCGAGGTTACAGGCCTCGTACTCTTCGAGCGGCTGTTCACCGCAATTGTGAACCACGAGTCCGTTCGCGACGAACGAACTCGTCTCGGGCTCCGTCAGGTCATAGACAGCCTCGTAGCCGTCGTCTTCGACCGCGCAAACGGTCGCTTCGAATCCCTCGCTGTACGGTCCGCGGTCGTAGTTTGCGAGACGCTCGTCGAGTGCGTCCTGTTTCGAGTCGAGGAGGAATCCGATCTCCTCTGTGAACCGGACGAGATTGTCCTTCGAGATGACGAGATCGTGGTCAGCCTGTCGCTCATATTCCGCAGTTCCACCCTTTCCGTCAGGCATCTCTTGGACACCGGCCTCGTGGCGCTCTTCGTAGATCTTGCTGAAGATTCCGAAGTTGAGCAGGAGTTGCTGGACTTCTTTTAAAAGACCGGTACTCGTGCTCGTGAGCCGGACGGAGACGCCCTTCTCGACGTTCCCCTGAACGCCGCCGTCCGCGGAGAATAACCCGCGGAGGTATCCGCGCGCCATCTCCTCGCTCCCGCGCATCACGGCTTCGGGAACCTGATGCTTCTCGTCAACTAAACCGGCTTCCTCAGCGTACTCGTACAGCCGAGCCGAGCGGATCCGCTGCTCGATGGCCTGCGCACCGCGGTAGTCATCGCCCCTGGCGATCTCGTTGACGCCGACCTCGTAGTCGGCGTTACCGACAGGATCACGAACGACTTCATTCACGTCGGCTGCGAACGATTCCGAGACCTCGGAGTCCTCGTCGTAGAAGTTGAGGACGGCGCGCTCCTCTCCGGTCTTGAGATGGCCGTCACCGACCATCCAGCCGAGCACACGGCCTTCCGCGGCCGTTCCGTGCTGACCGAACGAGCCTTTCCGGTTCTGGATGTGAACCGTGTCGCCCGCACCGAGATCTCCGGCTTCGACCCATCCGTCATCCGTCATGACGCGATGATCGGCAGTAAGGCGGAGTTCGTACCCTTCTTCGGTTGTGAGCTTATAAACGTCCTTCTCGCCGGTCTTGTAGACGCTACTCGCTTCCTTGAGCGTCTCCTCGCTGAGGCGCCCGTCGACGACGACATCGCGTGCGACGCCCTGCTCGTAGAGTTCCTCGGCTTCGACGAGACCGTTCTCGGTACTGATCAGCGTGTCGCCGGTGACACAGGGGTTCGTCGCGAGGATCCGGTGGTCCGGGTGCTCCTCGGTGTCGAAGGAGTGCTCTTTGTTCACCCGTTCGAGGTAGATGACGCCCGGCTCGCCGTTCTCGTGGGCGCCCTCGATCATGTCGTCCCAGAGTTCCTGGGCCGGGATCGAGAGGACCTCGCCGACCTCGACGTACTCGCCGAGGCCGAACATGTCGTAGATTTCCTTCGTCTCGGGGGTCGCGACGTGCGGCTCCTCGGTGCGGGGGTTGGTGAAGGTGAACTCCTCGTCGTTGTACAGCGCCTCCATGAAGTCGTCGGTGACGCCGACGCTGATGTTGAAGTTCGAGAGGTGGCCCTCGACCGCGTTCCGGAGGTGTTCGGGCACCTTGCCGTCCTCGTCGATCAGCTCGCGGGCCTCCTCTAAGGCGTCCGCGAAGGAGTTGTGCGTGAAGTCGTCGGGGTCGTTCAGTCGCAGCGAGTGGGCTAAGGAGACGTCCTTGTTCTTCGAGTGGATGAACTGGATGACGTCCGGGTGCGAGACGCGCATGACACCCATCTGGGCGCCGCGGCGCGCGCCGCCCTGCGCGATCGTCTCGCACATCTGGTCGAACGTCCGCATGAACGTGATCGGCCCGGAGGCGATGCCGCCGGTGGAGCCGACGGAGTCGCCGTAGGGGCGGAGCTTCCAGAACGCGTACCCCATGCCGCCGCCGGACTGGAAGACCTCGGCCGCCTCCTTGGCGGTCTGGTGGATATCGGTGATGTCGTCCGCGGGCGAGTCGACGAAGCAGGCGGAGAGCTGCTGGAGCTCGTCGCCGGCGTTCATCAGGGTCGGCGAGTTCGGCATGAACGAGAGCCGTTCCATCCCCTCGCGGAACCGGTCAGCGGTCGCCTCGACGTGCTCGCGCACACCGTCGGGAAGCTCGGGGACGACAGTGGAGTACGCGAACTTGTTGACGTTGTGGGCGGTGAGCGTCGTCTCCGCATCGTCGTCGGCGGTCGTTCCCGTGCCGAAGACCTCGGCGGCGAGCTCGTCGCGCCGCGGGTGGTCGGGCTTCAGCTGGTCGGGCGTGACCGTGACCTCGACGTCCTGTTTCTCGGCCTCGAAGACCGCTTCCGCGAGCGCGACGTTGCGCGCGACGCGGTCGAACAGCTCTTCGGGGTTTTCGATCGGCTCCCCGTCCGCGTTCTTCCGGAGGTAGCGCGCGGGCAGGATGTTGTGGTAGGCGTTGGCCGTGAGACGCTCCTCCATCGTCTCGCCCGTCGTGCGTTTGATCGGCAGTTCGAGTTCGTCCGCGGCGACGCCGTCGCTGCTCATTCGACGGCCACCCCGCTCGGTTGGTGTGAGATATGGATCATCTGTGGTGTTGGTGTACTGGCGAGGCGGGCCCTTGTACGTTCGGATGTTCGGACCCGACAGGCGCCTTTATGTACGATTCGTTATGCAACGTCCGTTCGGTGCGTCTGACGCTGGATTCCGGTACATCGGCAATAAACGGACTCCGAACACATAAGGGTAGCCAGACCGGAGTGAAACTGATTGTCGATCGGAAAAACCGCCGTAAGCAGACCGCTTCCCACCGGAACAGAAGGGGGGTTGTTTGACGGCGATCACCAGTGGAACTCGCCGCGGTGGTGCCGTTACACACATCCTACTGGTGATCAACCGTCGGGCTTCGTCGCAATTCTTACCACGGACCTATCAGAATCAGATAACAGATCCGCAGACCTCATCCCCACAAGCTTATGCCCGACCTTACCGTGGGCTCGGACATGACAGCCTCACTCGCCGCACTCGTAGCCTCGGAACCGCTTCAGGCCGGTCTGCTCGCCAGCCAGCCCGGACAGCTGCTCGTCGCGCTCGTCGCCGTCGCGATCGTGATCATTCTCGGGAAGTTCGTGTTGAAGCTCGCGTGGCGGCTCGTCACGATCGGGATCGTTCTCGTCGCCGTGTTCTACCTGCTGTCGATGCTCGGTGTCATCTAAAAAAACCGCGCCGCGACCGGACCGAATTGGACGGAATTGGACCGAAACTCTACTGGAACGCCGTCCCGGGCTCGGTCTCCTCGCGGTTGACCTCCGACCGCTGGAACTGCTTTTCGATCTCCTCGTAGCGCTCGCGCGTCTCGGGGGTGACGCTCGGGTTCACCTCGTCTAAGGCGTCCTCGAAGTGTTGCATCGTCACGCGGACGTTGCCGACGGACTCGCCGACTTCCTCGCGCGAGACGCTCCCGATGAACTCTCGGGAGGCGTTCATGGAGGCCTCGCGGGCCACCGCCTCGATGTCGGCGCCGACGTAGCCCTCGGTCTTCCGGGCGATCGCGTCGAGATCGACGTCGTCGGCCAGCGGCTTCTCTCGGGTGTGGACCTCCAGGATCTTCCGGCGCGCGTCCTCGTCAGGCACGGGGACGTGCACGTGGCGGTCCAGCCGGCCGGGCCGGAGCAGCGCCGAATCGATCAGGTCCGGGCGGTTCGTCGTCGCGATGACGACCACGTCCTCCAGCGATTCGAGCCCGTCGAGCTCCGTCAGCAGCTGGGAGACGACGCGCTCGCCGACGCCGGAGTCACCGGAGTTCTTGCCGCGCTCGGTCGCGATCGAGTCGATCTCGTCGAAGAACACGATCGTCGGCGCGTTCTCGCGGGCCTTGCTGAACACCTCGCGGACGCCCTTCTCGGACTCACCCACGAACTTGTTCAGCAGTTCGGGCCCCTTGATCGAGATGAAGTTCGACTCCGCCTCGTTGGCGACGGCCTTCGCGAGCAAGGTCTTCCCCGTGCCCGGCGGGCCGTACATCAGGACGCCCTTGGCGGCCTGCATGTCGAGTTCCTCGAACACCTCGGGGTACTCGAGCGGCCACTGGATCGTCTCGCGAAGCCGCTCTTTGGTGTCTTCCAAGCCGCCGACCTGGTCCCAGTTCACGTCCGGGACCTCGACGAACACCTCGCGGAGCGCCGAGGGCTCGATCCCCTTCATCGCCTCCTTGAAGTCGGACTCCGTGACCTGGATGGAGTTCAGCACGTCGGCGTCGATCTCGTCGCTTTCGAGGTCGATATCGGGGCGGATGCGCCGCAGCGCGTGCATCGCCGACTCCTTCGCGAGCGACTCCAAGTCCGCGCCGACGAAGCCGTGGGTGTTGTCGGCGTACTCGTCTAAGTCGATCCCCTCGACTAACGGCATGTTCCGCGTGTGGACCTGCAGGATCTCCTTGCGGCCGTCTCGGTCGGGGACGCCGACCTCGATCTCGCGGTCGAACCGGCCGCCGCGCCGGAGCGCGGGGTCGATGGCGTCGACGCGGTTCGTCGCCCCGATGACGACGACCTCGCCGCGCTCTTCGAGCCCGTCCATCAGCGAGAGCAACTGGGCCACGACGCGGCGCTCCACGTCGCCGCCGGCGTCCTCGCGTTTTGGCGCGATGGAGTCGAGCTCGTCCATGAAGATGATCGCGGGCGCCTCCTCGGACGCCTCATCGAACACTTCGCGGAGCTTCTCCTCCGACTCGCCGTAGTACTTCGACATGATCTCCGGCCCGGAGATCGTGTGGAAGTTGGCGTCAATCTCGTTGGCGACGGCCTTGGCGATCAGCGTCTTCCCCGTGCCCGGCGGGCCGTGCAGGAGGACGCCCTTCGGCGGGTCGATACCGAGCCGCTTGAACAGCTCCGGGTGCCGCATCGGCAGCTCGATCATCTCCCGGACCTGTTCGAGCTCGCTGTCGAGCCCGCCGATGTCCTCGTAGGCCACGTCCGGGCCCTCGCCCGAGCCGTCACCGGTGTCGCTCGGCCCGGTCAGCTCCTCGGCGGGGACCTCCGAGATCTCGATTTCGGTGTCGTCGGTGATGACGACGGTCCCCGAGGGGGTCGTCGAGGCGACCTTCATCGGCACCGCCTGCGACTGGCCGCCCATCAGGCCGAAGCCCATCGACGTGCGGATGGTCTGCCCCTCGGTCACCGGCTGCCCGGAGAGCTTGTCGCGGATGAACGGGGCGATCTGCCCGCGGACGCGAAGCTGGCTCGGGAACGCGATCGTCACCGACTCCGCCCGCGAGACGTCGACCGACTCGACGGTCACGCGGTCGTCGATCCCGACGTCGGCCTCCTGGCGGAGGCGGCCGTCGATACGCACGACGCCGGTCCCGTCGTCTTCCGGGTAGCCGGGCCAGACGCGTGCGATCGCGGCCCCGTCCGAGCCCTCGACGCGGACGATGTCCCCGCCGGAGAGTCCGAGCTCCTCGGCGGCGACGCGGTCGATCGCCGCGAGGCGGCGCCCGGCGTCCTTCTGTTTCAGCGGCCTGACGGTGAGTTTCATCGCTGCCCCTCCACAGTGACAACGCCGTTCTCGACGAGGACCGAGTCGGCCGCGCCCGGGAGCTCGAACTCCGACTCGATCGGCTCGCCGTCGCCTTCTATCACGACGATCGCGGTCTCGCCGACGGTGTCGACGGAGACGTTCTCGGCGTCGGCGCCCAGATCGGCGGCGACAATCCACCCATCCTCGTACTCGAACCGGCGGAGCAGCGGACCGTCGCCGGTCGATCGGGTCTGTTGGTGATTCATGCTAACTACAAGTTAGGTGCGAGAGTATTTAAATACATCGTTGAAAACCGCATGACGTGAGATACTATCTTCGCATCGGTAGTGTTGCGGTTCGGGTCACACTCGGGTCGATCTCCGCCAACTCGGATCGGCTCGGGTCGGTCGCGTCCGAACACGGATCATGGCGATCGCCATCGGCGAGACGCCGGTGCCGTCGGCGGTTTTTATAAGTGAGGCGCGGAAGCAACGACCATGCAGCGGGTCACGCACCACGGCCGCGACACGGCCTACCGGGTCTCCGATCGCGGCGGCGACGGACCGACGGTCTGTTTCGTCCACGGGAGCGGCGGGAGCAAAGACATCTGGAAGGCGCAGGCGCGCCTGAGCGACCGGTTCCCGGTCGTCGCGCTCGACCTGTCGGGCCACGGCGACAGCGACGATATCGGCAGCGACGGTGTCGACGTGCCCGCCGGTCCCGAGACGCTCGACGCGTACGCGGACGACGTGGTCGCCGTCGCCGAGGAGACGGACGCGACCGTCCTCTGCGGTAACTCGCTGGGCGGGGCCGTCGCGCTATGGGTCACCTTGGAACGCGATCTCGCGCTCGACGGCCTCGTGCTCGCCGGGACGGGGGCGAAGCTCGCCGTCGCCGAGCCCCTCCGCGACGCGCTCGCGACCGACTTCGACCGGGCGATCGAGCTGCTTCACGAACCCGATCGGCTGTTCCACGACGCGCCGCCGGAGTACGTCGAGCTGTCGCGCGCCGGGAAGCGCGACTGCGGGCGCGCCGTCGCCGAGCGCGACTACCTGACCTGCCACAGCTTCGACGTTCGCGATCGACTCGACGAGATCGCGGTCCCGTCGCTCGCGGTCGTCGGCGAGCACGACGGGCTCACGCCCGTCATGTATCACGACTACTTCGCGGACCGGATCGACGACTGCGAGCGCGCGGTGATAGCGGACGCCGCACACCTCGCGATGCTCGAACAACCGGAAGCGTTCAATGCGGCACTGGCGGCGTTCTGCTCGCGGATCTCGGAAAATCGGCGTACCGGCGACTGAGTCGGCGCTCGTCGATGTCGTGACGGTTTAAAGGAACCTGCCGAGCGAAGCAGTCGTTCGGGGCGCGTCTCGGGACGGAGACGCAGCCCGCGCCTGGAAGCCGACTGGACAGAACTCGATGCGGTACCTCCCGATCGTCGATGGGCGTTGGGTTCGGTCTCCGATGTGCTCCGTACTCACCCCGTGTTACAAGTTACCATGCCACAGTATTTAAATCGTTCGCCGATCCGCTCTGTTGACCGGCGGCACCCTTTTTGAACGATAGCCTCGATCGGGGCCCAATGGACGGCTCTGTCTCCGACGGCGACTCCGATCGCACCGGGCCCCGCGAGAGCGACGCCGAATCCGATACCTCACGTGGTCCTGACGTCTCACGCGATCCCGACGCCTCGACCCGCGGCCCCGCGGACCCGGATATCAACGATCTACTGGCGAAGCTCGACGCCCTGAGCGACACCGTCGACGACGATCACGAGCGCGAGAAGGTGCGCCAGACCATCTCGCTCGTCGAACGGATGCCCGGCAGCTCGGCGTTCACGGTCCGAATCACGAAGTACACCTCCCGCGACATGGCCGAGTCGTTCGTCGGGGCGGTTCTCTTCTCGCTGCCGCTACTCGTGGAAGGGGGCGTCTTCGAGATCGCCGCCTGGCTCGCAGCGACCACCGTCGCCGGCGTCCCCGTCTTCCTGCTCGCGCACGTGGCGTTCGTACTGGTCATGACCGCCGGCCTGCTCTACGGCGCCGACTTCCGGCAGATCGATATCAGGCACCCGATCCTCGGCGTCATCCCGCGCCGGTACGCCGGGGTGTTGCTCGTCTCGCTGCTCACCTCGGCGTCCATGCTGCTCCTGTGGGGCCGGCTCCACGAGGGCGATCCGACGGGGGCCGAGCGGGGCGCCCGGGTGCTCGTCGTGTGGGCCGCGGCCGCGTTCGGCGCCGGGCTCGGCGACATCCTTCCGGGCGAGTCGCAGGGGGAGGACATCGGGGAGATCGATCTCGACTTCGATCGGACCAGCTGATCTCGTCCGACCGGAGCCGCCCCCCTTTTCCACACCTTTTTCGCCGCGGCGACCGTAGCTCTGCGTATGTCAGCGTTACGCGACGCGCTCCGAGATCTCCCGGACGCGGTGTTTGCAGACCTGCTCGAATCCGACGAGGGATACGTGCTCGTCGTCGACCTCCCGGGTGCCACCGCCGAGACCACCGAGGTCCTCGCGGAGGACGGCCGGATCGTCATCGAAGGGCGCCGCGACAAGGGGGTCCCCGAGGGGTTCCGGTACGTGCGCGAGGACCGGCCGCTGTTCCTCGACGCGGAACTCCCGCTTCCGAGCGACGCGGACGGCAGCGGCGCCGACGCGGAGATGGACCGCGGGGTCCTCGAAGTGACGATTCCCAAGCGGACCGGCGACGCCTCCCGCACGATCCCCGTCGATGAGGCCGGCGAGGAGAACGACGAGACGGCGGACGGCGACATCGATGCCGACGACAGCGCCTGACGGGTGGTCACGCTGGTGAACCTCCGCGCCTACTGGCGGTTCTTCGTGGTCATGCGGCAGTTCTCGCCGCTGATCGTCGCCTACTGGCGAGATCGAAAGCGGTACTTCCTGTTCGGCGGGGGCCGCGAGGTCGACGCCGAGACGCAGCGCGAGCGCGCCGCCGTCCTCCTCGACATCCTGCTCACGCTCGGACCCACGTTCATCAAGCTCGGGCAGATCCTCTCGACTCGCCCGGACATCCTCCCGCCGGCCTACATCGAGGTGTTAGAGGGGCTCCAAGACGACGTGCCGCCCGCCCCGTGGGAAGAGTCGAAGGTCGTTCTCGAAGACGAGTTCGGTCCCGTCGACGAGACGTTCGACGACTTCGACCGAGAGCCGATAAGCGGCGCGAGCCTCGGACAGGTGTACACCGCCCGCTACGAGGGGACCGAGGTGGCGGTGAAGGTCCGCCGTCCGGGGATCGAATCGCTCGTCGAGGCGGACCTCCGGACGATCCGGTGGTCGATCCCGATCGTTCGGCAGTTCACCGGCAGCGGACGGGCGTTCTCCCTGGAGAACCTCGCCGACGAGTTCGCGAAGACGATCCGCGAGGAGATGGACTACGACCGCGAGCGCGAGATGCTCGAGGAGATCCGCGCCAACTTCGCGGACGAGGACCGGATCCGGATCCCGACCGCCTTCGAGGCCGTCTCCGGTCCGCGCGTGCTCACGATGGAGTACATCCCCGGGACCAAGATTAGCGACGTCGACGCGCTCGATAACGCGGGGATCGACCGGAACGCCATCGCCGAGACGCTCCAAGAGGTGTACCTCCAGATGATCATCGAGGACGGCGTGTTCCACGCCGACCCCCACCCCGGGAACCTCGCGGTCGACGACGACGGCACCGTAATCTTCTACGACTTCGGGATGGCGGGGCGGGTGGACCCGTTCATCCAAGAGAAGATCATCGATTTCTACGTCGCCGTCGCCCGGCAGGACATCGACGGCATCCTCGACACGCTGATCGCGATGGGCACCCTCTCGCCGGAGGCCGACCGCGAGGTGATGGGGAACGTGATGGAGCTGGCCATCGCGGACGCCAGCGGGGAGGACATCGAGCAGTACCAAGTGAACCAGATCATCGAGCAGGTGGAGTCGACGATCTACGAGTTCCCGCTCCGGCTCCCCCCGAATCTCGCGCTCGTGCTGCGCGTCGCCACCGTCGTCGAAGGGGTCTGCGTCACCCTCGACCCCGAGTTCGACTTCATCTCGACGGCGACGGAGTACCTCAGGGATGAGGGGTACTACGAGCAGACCGCCCGCGACCTCGCCGAGGACGCCGGAAAGCAGGCCCAGAAGACCGCAGAGGCGCTGTTCACGGTCCCGCCGAAGGCCGACGACTTCCTCGACCGGGCGAACCGCGGCGACCTCCACATCGACGTCACGATCGACGACGGCTCGAGGGTCCTCGACAAGCTCGCGATGCGGATCGCCTACTCGGTGCTACTCGCCGTCGGCGTCCTCTCCGCGACGATCCTCTACTCGTTCGCCCAGTCGTGGCGGCTCGCCGCGGTCGTCCTCCTACTCGCCGCGCCGCTCGCCGTCGCGCTCTACCGCTCGTTCCGGAAGAAGAGCGGGATCCGGACGACACCCCAGTTCACCAGACAAGGAATGAAAAAGCAGCGCGAGGACTGACCGCGGTTCGCGCCGCGTGAGTCGAGCCGCTCACGCCGGAATGACTTCGATCGGAACGAGGAGGAAACAGAGCGCTCCGACGGCGAACGTCCCGAGTCCGACGGCGAGCCGGGGCCACCCGAGCCGTTCCTCGTCCGCGGGGTTCGCGGGCCCGTTGAACGCGATCACGAGCGAGAACAGCCCCCAGAACGTCCACAGGCCGACCGACTGGTCGATCCCGAAGCCGCGCCAGAAGTAGAGGTACGCGGCGATAGCGAAGAGGGCACCGGGGACGAGCGCCGCGACCGTCTCCTGTCGGGGGCCGACCATCGCCCGGACCATGTGGCCTCCGTCGAGTTGGCCGACCGGCAGGAGGTTGAGCAGCGTGAAGAACATCCCGACCCAGCCGCCGATCACTACCGGATGTGCGGTGAGCCCCGGATCGTCGTACGCCGTCGGTTGGCCGATGAGATCGGCGATGAGTCCCAAAAGCGGCGGGTTGTTGAACCGGATCATCGGTCCCGACGCGGTAGCGAGCTCGGCTGGGACCCGGATCGGGTCGAGCGAGAGTCCGATCACGGTGACGACGACGGTCGCTATCAGCCCCGCGATCGGACCGGCGACGCCGATATCGAACAACGCTCTCCGTGACGGCATCCGACCTCGCATCCGGATAATCGCTCCGAGAGTCCCGAAGGGGAAGACGAACGGGATAACGTACGGCAGCGAGACGTCGACGCCGTGGTATCGCCCGGCGGCGTAGTGACCGAGCTCGTGGGTCATCAGGACGCCGAGCACCGCCGCGGTGAACGGCCACGCCCGAAGCAGCGCCAGTGGGTTCGCGCTGATGGTCTCCCACCCGACGTAGTACCACCCGTACGCGCCCACGAACAGCGTCGACAGGATCGTCGCCGCGAACATGACGACGTTGAGCCACGGGATCCCGCCTCGCCCGTGATTGAACGGCGTCGCGACGACGACGTGACCGTCCGCGACCGTCTCCACGTCGACGTCGTACCCGGCGTCGCGGAACCCCGGGACCAGCTTTCGCAACAAGGTGCGCTCCGGGATGTACGACTCCCCGACGTACCGAACGCGACCGTCCTCCCGACGGACATCGTCGACCCGGAAGAACGTCTGGAGCGGCTCCGGACGCGGAACGTCGGCCGAGCCCGACGGCCCACTGTCCTCGTGTTCTGGCATCGTCGGCCGTAGCCCGTCGGCGAGTATAAACCCCGCGTCGGGCGAGGCGTTCGCCGATCGCTTCGAGACGATCCGAAGCCCGCGCCGATCGGCGGAGCCGCGATCCGTCAGCGGGAGAAAAAACGGAGGGGGCGGTCGTCAGCGAGGAAAAGGGGACTGAGAGGAGTCGTCAGCCGGTACGAGGGAGTTATCGTGCGGTGGCGGGGACGCGCTTGAGCGCGTTGTTCGGGGATGTCGCTACCGGCGGTCAGGCGGGCTCGACGCGCCAGGTCGTCGCGCCCGTGTACGACCACTTCTCGACGGTGAGTTCCGTGGCGGAATCACGGAGCTTCACCATGAGGGCGCCGATCTCTTTCGGAGAGAGCTCGACGTCCTCGGAGATGAACTTCCCTTTGAAGTACATCTCGCCGTCCTCCGCGCGGTCGAGCAGGTACCGCTTCAGCCGCTCTTCCTTGCTGAGGTCGTCGGTCGTTGTTGCGGTCGTGGAGGGGTTTGCAGTCGCGCTCATGGTACACCCACTGATTGCCCCCGGACGGTGTTATAAAGGTACGACCGTTGAGGGCTGTTCAGTGGCTTTCATGGCGTTTCAGACCGGGGAGATTGACTAAAACGTGTCTGACAGACCGTTCAAAACAGTTCTAAAACCGCTTAGAAATTTTATAGTGTGATTTAAACGGTTTATTTTTGCTTTGCTTCTCGGAGATGACGCTGCTCCGGGGGATCGATAACGAACAGCTTAACCAGACTATATTGCCGGTAAATGGCGGGATCAGTCCACCGCCACCGGTCACGCGACCGAACGAGTGATCAGTCGCGCCGGTGGACCCAGAACTCCTCTGCCTCCGTGGCTTCCTTTTTGAATATCGGTACCTCGTCTTTCAGCCGGTCGATCCCGTCCTCGACGGTTCGGAACGCCTCCCGGCGATGACCCGCGAGGGCGACGACGAACACGATGTCCTCGCCCGCCTCGACCACGCCCGTCCGGTGGTGCATCCGGACCTCGAACACGCCGTCGCGCTCGGTCAGTTCCGCGGCGATGGCGTCCATCCGCTCCGCGGCGACCCCTTCGTACTTCTCGAACGCGAGGTGTGTCGTTCGGTCGTCGTCGGGAGCGTCTCGCGCTCGGACGCGTCCGGTAAACGTCGCGACCGCGCCGGCACGGTCCGCGTCAGCGGATTCCTCCACCCGGCGCACGAGCGTCTCCCGAGTGATCCACGGCTCCGCGGCGTCGAGATCGTCGACGAGTCGGTCGAGATCGACCTCTCCGGGCCCGTCCCCCGCGGCGATCACCGTGCCGGGCACGTCCTGAGAATCCGCGTCCGCCCCGAGCAGAACCGTCGACACACGCAGGCGGGAGTCGCCGACGGCGATCAGGTAGTCGTGGTCGGGCGCGAGCCCGTCAAGGAGGTCGTCGAGCCCGTCCACACTCCCGCGGCCGGTCCACGAGCCGTCGGCGTCGAGCGCGAGCGTCGTGTCGGCGGCCGCTCCAGTCCGGTCCTCCCCGACTGCGACGCCCCCATCGGTCGCCTCGGAATCGGCGGTTCGGCGGACGCGCTCACCCTCACCCGCGCAGTCGACGACCGCTACCCGCCCGTCGAGCCGGTTCGCGAGCGGTTCCGCGAGATCGGGCGCTCCCGGACCGACGATCGATATCGGTTGCATACCCGAGAGCGGGCTGCGAGCGGCTTAGGCGTTTCCCGGGGTCTCGGGGAGCAGCCGGGAGCGACCCGGTCCCGCTTGATAATCCTTAAGACCGCGACAGGGATATTCGACGGTAATGAGAGTCGTCGTTTCTATCGGCGGGAGCGTGCTCGCGCCCGATCTTGACCCCGACCGGGTGGCCGCATACGCCGAGGCGATCGAGCGACTGGTGGCCGACGGCTGCGAGGTCGGCGTCGTCGTCGGCGGCGGCGGCGTCGCGCGAGAGTACATCGAGACGGCCCGCGAACTGGGCGCCAACGAGGTCGAGCTCGATCAGCTCGGCATCGGGACGACCCGGCTCAACGCCCGGCTGCTGATCGCCGCGCTCGCGGACGACGCGAACCTCTCGCCGGCGACGGACTACGACGAGGCGGCCGCCGCGCTCCGGCGCGGGGAGGTGTCGGTGATGGGCGGCGTGACTCCCGGCCAGACCACCGACGCGGTCGCCGCCGCCTTCGCGGAGTCGGTCGACGCCGACCTCCTCGTGTACGCCACGAGCGCGAACGGCGTGTACGACGCCGACCCGAACGTCGACGACGACGCGAGCCAGTTCGGGTCGATGTCGCCGACCGAACTCGTCGATATCGTGCTCCCGATGAGCCGGAACGCGGGGGCGTCTGCGCCGGTCGACCTGCTCGCAGCCAAGCTGATCGACCGGGCGGGCATCCGTTCCATCGTCCTCGACGGGACGAACCCCGGCGTTGTCGTCGACGCCGTCCTCCGCGGGGACCACACCGGCACCGACGTGGTTCCGACCGGAAGCGACGAGCCGACGTACTGGACGGGGGCGGGAGACGCGTGAGCACCGACGACGCCCCGCACGACGATTCCCCACATATCCTCTCGGAGCAGTCTCGAGGCGGCGGTGCCGCGGGAGTCGGCGACGAAGCTGCCGAGAGCGGTGGAGAGGGGTTCCACGCCTTCTGGGCCGACGTCGTCGCCGACGAGATCGAGGCGCGCGAGCCCGGTGAGCCGATCGTGATCAAGGGCGGCGTCTCTCCCTCGGGGGTCGCGCACCTCGGCAACTTCAACGAGATCATCCGCGGGTACTTCGTCGCCGCGGTGCTGCGCGAGCGCGGCCACGAGGTTCGGCAGGTGTTCACCTCCGACGACAAGGACCCGCTCCGCAAGCTCCCGCGGAAGCTGGCGAACGCCGACGGGGAGATCGTCGGGCTCGGCGAGGTCGACGCAGGCGCGCTCGGCCGAAACCTCGGGAAACCGTACACCGCGATCCCGGACCCCTTCGGCGAGCGCGACTCGTACGCCGCCCACTTCGCCGCCCTGCTGAAGGCCGACGCCGACCGGCTGGATATCCCGGTCGAGATGGTCTCGAACACCGACCTGTACGCCGACGGCGACTTCGACGACGTGACCCGAACCGTCCTCTCCGACCTCGACGGGGTTCGCGAGGTGCTCTCGGCGTACCAAGACAAGGTCGACGGCGAGTACGTCCCGTTCAATCCGGTGTGTGCCGAGTGCGGGAAGATCACGGAGACGGTCACGAGCGTCGATCTCGACGCCGAGACCGTCGAGTACGTGTGTACCGATATGGAGGCCGGAGACAACATCATCGAGGGCTGCGGCCACGAGGGAACCGCCACGTTCCGCGAAGGGAAGCTCCCGTGGCGGCTGGAGTGGCCCGGCCAGTGGGACGTGCTCGGCGTCGACTTCGAGCCGTTCGGGAAGGACCACGCGGAGGGGTCGTGGCCCTCGGGCGTCGACGTAGCTCGGAACGTCTTCGGGGTCGAGCCGCCAGTCCCGATGGTGTACGAGTGGTTCACGCTCAACGGCGAGCCGCTCTCCTCGTCGGCCGGCAACATCGTCACCGTCCCCGAACTGCTCCACCTGCTCGAGCCCGCCGTGCTCCGCTACTTTTTCGCGCTCCACCCGAAGAAGGCCCGCGATCTCGACATCGAGCGGCTCGACCAGCTCGTCGACCGCTTCGACCGCTTCGAACGCGCGTACTTCGGCGCGGTCGACGACGAGGACCTGACCGCCTTCGCCGAGCGCGCCTACCCGTTCGTCGTCGGGCGCGCGGACGACCCGCCGACCGAGAAGCCCGTGCGGCTCCCGTACACCTTCGCGGCCGTCCTCGGGATGGTCGACGACCCCGCGTTCCGTGAGCAACTCGCCCGCGACGAAGGCCACATTCCCGCAGACGCCTCGGAGGAGACCGTTGACGCCGCGCTCGCCCGCGTCGAGAAGGCGCGCAACTGGGCGGAGCGCACCGGCAACGAGTACGACTATCGGCTCCAGACCGACCTGCCCGACGCCGACTTCGACGACGAGGTCGCGGCCGCGCTCGACGACCTCGCCGACTTCGTCGCGGCCGGTCACGACGGCGAGGCGATCCAAGCGGAGATGTACGAGACGGCACGCGCACACGACGTGGAGGTGAGCGACTTCTTCGCGGCGGGCTACCGGCTCTTCTTCGACGACACGCAGGGGCCGCGGCTCGGCGAGTTCCTCGGCGAACTGGAGCGAGAGTACGTCGTAGCGCGGCTCCGCCGGGAGGCGTAGATGCCAGAAGACCGATCACTCGACGAGTTCGCGGGGTCGAGCGGGGACAGCGAAACTGACGCGGACTCCGCAGACGTGGACTCCGCCGGCGCCGACGTAACCGACATCGAAGCCGACGACCCGACCCCTTCGACGGCGACGTGGACCGCCGGCGGCGCCGACTGCGAGCGGTGCGGCGACCGCGTCGAACGCCGCTGGCTCGACGACGGGGATCGGGTCTGCCCCGGCTGCAAGTCGTGGTGATCCGAGTCAAGGTTTAATACGGACTGGAGTTAGTCGTTAGTTACGACAGCGAGCGATTGATGTTTAGTGGATAATAAATGAAACTAGAATCCGACGTCGTCTTCGGCCGAACGCCCCGAGAACTCGCCGTCGGGTATTTTTGCCTCGGGGCGGTGTTCATCGTCGCGGCCGATCTCGCGGTCGCGTCGGCGGTCGGATCGCTCTCGACGTGGACGCCGATACGGGCGGCCGGCGGTGGGGCGTTCCTCGTCGTCTCGTCGCTTTTCCTCTACGGCGCCACGGCGCACCGGCAGCGCCGTGCGGTCGCCGCCCGGAGTGAGCTCGAGACGTCGAACCAGCAGCTCCAAGTGTTGAGTCGGGTGTTCCGACACAACGTGCGGAACGACCTCAACGTCATTCAGGGGTACGCGGACCTCCTCGCCGACCGGATCGACGACGATCGGAGTCGAGAGTGTCTAGAGACGATCCGAGAGACGACGGACGACATGGTCGCGATCAGCGAAAAGCTGCGCGTCATCGAAGACGCGTCGACGGCACCTCCGAGCGGGCGGGTCGATCTCGTCGACTCGGTCCGCGAGGCGGCCACAGACATCGACCGCGCGGACGTCTCGCTGACTGTCGACGCGCCCGTCGAAGCGTGGGTCCGGGCGGACGAGTCGATCGAGTACCCGATTCGAGAGGTGTTCGAGAACGCCGTCACACACAACGACGAGTCGGTGCGCCGGGTCGACGCCTGCGTCAGGAAAAGCGGGTCCACAACCTGCTTGGAGATCCGCGATAACGGTCCGGGGATCCCCGACGACGAACAAGCGGTGTTGCGCGCGGAGGAGGAAACGCCGCTGTCACACGCGAGTAGTATCGGGCTCTGGCTCGTCAAGTGGATGTGTGAAACCCAGGGCGGGACGGTCGGGTTCGAGACGAGCGACGACGGGACGACGGTCCGCCTCCGGTTCGAGTCGGCCGACGGTCCGACGGCACCGACTATCGGCAGCGAGAGAGAGACGCTAAGCGGGGCCGAAACGAGGGGTTCGGGGACGAAAGAGAAGGCCGATCCGGGGCGCGAAACTAGTCAAGCTCCGTGATCGTCACCGCGTACACCGCCCCGCAGGCACCGCATTCGACGTGGACCCCGCGACTCGTCTCTCCGCGGGTGAACTCGGAGATTTCCTCCGAACACGAGCACTCGAACTGAACTTTCACTACTTCCAATTAATTGCGCTAGTATTTAAAAGAATCCGTCCCGAAATCGCGTCTGAAAATCGGGCACACCGGTCAAAAGCGATCGCCGTCGTCGACGGTCAGTCGTCGACGATCACTTCGACCGGTTCGTCGCTCGCGTCCGCGTCGCCGTCGTCGGACGCGTCGGAGGCCCCGCCCGACTGCGTCTGCTGGTAGTAGAGCCCGCCGGCGACCGCGAGAACGATCCACGACCGCCAGTTCGCCAGGTTCAGCGTGTATCCGATGCCGAACGGCTTCTCGACCAACATCCCCTTGCCGGGCTGCCAGTAGGACGAGAGCAGCCGGCCGAGACTCGGCCGCTCGAAGTTGTACGGGATCCCGATGATCTCTCCCGAAGACGGTTTATCTGCCATATCCGTACATCACCCGCCGGGCATATAAAGCGTGGCGCAACTCGGCGTCGGTTCTCGTCCGCCGGCGCTCATCGGTCCCAGTTCCGGTGGCTCACGACCGCTCACCGGTACCGACCGCGTCCCTCCACGTCGCGAAGCCGGTCGAGGACGCCGCCGTCGCCGACCGACGCGTACCCGACCTCAAACGCCTCGATCAGCGGGTCCGGGTCGGACGCCGTCGCGCGGACAGATCCCTCGAACACGTGGAGGTCCATCGCGTGGTCCTCCACGTGGCCGGTGTGGTAGGCGAGCCCGAAGTCGATGAGCGTCGCTCGCGAGCCGCCGTCTTCTCCTTGTTCGATCCGCACGTTCCGCGTGGTCGGGTCGCCGTGGACGATCCCCACGTCGTGAAGCCGCGCGAGGTGCCGACCCACGGACGCCACGCGCTCGGTCCCCTCGTCGAGAGCGGCGGCGAGGTCACGCTCACCGACGTGCTGGAGGGTCAGCGTCGCGTTCGGCACGTCCGCGTCGTCCAAAAGCGGCGTCGGCACCCCCGCCCGGCGCGCCTCGCTCGTCAGCCTGGCCTCCGCGACGGTCCGATCGCGCCTGAGCGTCCGGTCGAGTTCGGGATGGCGGTACGCCTTCGGGACGCGGCGCTTGATCACGCGGCGGTCGGCGGCGTCTCTTTCATCGCCGTCTCCCTCACCGCCCGCGACGATCTCCACCGTCGCCTCGGCGCCTCGCCGATCGGCGTCCGTCCCGTCGGCGCCCCCTCCGGGATCGCGTCCCCGAGCGACGGACTCCCCGTCTCGCCACGTCACCGGAACCTGATCCGGGCGGAAGTTCGGGTCGATCGCGGACTCCGAGATGGGGACCGTGTCGCCGGCCTCTGCCATCTTGGCGCCCAACACGGCGATCATCCCGGCGTTATCGCGAAGGAAGCGCGGCTCGGGAGCGTGGAACGTCGCGCCGCGGGCCGCACACATCGACGCCAACATCTCGCGGAGCCGATCGTTCTGTGCGACGCCGCCTCCCAACACGAGCTCGTCGGCGCCCGTCAGCGAGAGGGCGCGCTCCGAGACCTCCGTCAGCATCGCAAACACGTGTTCTTGCAGGGAAAAGCAGATCTCTTCGACCGGGATCCCGTCGTCGGACGCGTCGTTGGCGGCGGAGCTGATTCCGGAAAAGGAGAAATCCATCCCCTTGACGACGTACGGGAGATCGAGGAGGTCGTCCGAGCTGTCGGTCCCCTCGGCGTACCGCCGCGCCGCCGCTTCGACCTTCGGCCCACCGGGGTGATCCCAGCCGACGTGGCGGGTGAACTTGTCTATCGCGTTGCCGACGCCGGCGTCCATCGTCTCTCCGAGCACGCGGTAGCGCCCGTCGTGGTAGCCGAGCAGGTGGGCGTTCGCGCCGGAGGCGTTCAGACACACCGGGTTCTCGAAGCCCGAGCGATGGCGACCGATCTCCAGGTGTGCGACCATGTGGTTGACGCCGACGAGCGGCACGTCGAGCGCCCCCGCGAGCGACCGAGCGGCGGTCCCGACGATACGGAGACACGGGCCGAGTCCCGGCCCCTTCGAAAAGGCGACCGCGTCGATCGCGTCGGGCCCGTACTCGTCTTCGGCTGCCGTGAGGACCGCGTCGACGACCTCGGGGACCGCCTCGGACATGTGCTCGGCGGCCTCGCGCGGGTGAATGCCGCCGCTGTCCGGCTCGTACGGATTCGATTCGATGAGAACGGAGTCCGTCTCGGCGTCGTACAGGGCGGCGCTCGCGCACCACGCGGTTCCCTCGATGCCGAGAACGCGCATTCAGCTGGCGTTAGGCCTCTTCGGCGTCCGCGTCGCCCTCGCCGCCGATCTTGTTGCGTTCGAGCATGTACTCCTGCTCGACGTCGAGCGCGTCCTCCGCGCTGTCGTACACCTTCGCGTAGCCGACCGTTTTGCGCATGCCGAACTTCGTGTCCAGCTCGTGAACGACGACTTCCTCGGAGGCCTTGTCGAGCTTGGCCGCGAGCGAGTCGCGAACCGACAGACGGGAGGGGGTCGCCTCCTCGTGGGTCGTCTCGAATCGGATGTCCGTGCGGTGCAACATCGGGTTCTCTTCCTCGGAGATGATATCGACGTCCATGGTTCAGTTAGGCGTATATCCCCTCGAAAGCTGTAAAAGGATTTCGAAGCGGGGGTGCCGTCGAGCTTCGGTACTCGGTCGTCTTCGCCGGGATCCTACCGGTCTTCGTCAGGGACGCGGCCGATCGCCTTGTACGCCGCCTCGATGTCGCCGTCGAGCCCCTCGAAGAGCTCTCGGGCCTCCGCGCGGGACTCCGGCGTGACCGCGACGCGGACCATCCCTTCTCCCGGCTGGCCGTAGACGACGCTCGCGCCGTCGGGCGCGGCGAGGATCGCCGGCAGGGCGGCCAGATCCTCTTCGCCGGTCACCTCGATGATGACCGGGTCGGCGTCGGAGAGCGCCTCGCCGAGCGCCTCGAGGAGCTCCGCCGACAGCGACGCGGCGGGGTTCTCCACGGGGATCCGGCGGTCGTTCGCGGCCGCAAGTGCAGACTCGATCGCCGCGTCGACCGCCTCGCGTTCGGTCTTTCCGTCGATCAACGCGACGTCGGGAACGCGACCCGCCTTCCGCAGGTGGTAGGTGACGACGTCTCCCACCGCAATGATGGGGGCGTCGGGCGCGACCCGCTCGCCGCGGGTCTCAGCCGCGCCCGCGAGCAACTCGTCTGCATCCGTCGTCACCGGACCGAGCGGCTCTTTGAACGCGTCGCGCAGGGAGTCGGGAAGCGTGAGCATTGGTGTGAAAACGTGTCGTGGACGGTCGCCGTCTTAGCGGACCTTCAGCGCGTACGACCCGGCCTTCGTGACGTTCATTTCGTCCGCGATCTGACTTTCCTCGGGCCGGGTGATGATGACGTAGCCCGCCCAGTCCTCGGTGAGCGACGACGACCCGCAGTGCTCGCAGGTCTGGGAGTCGGGGTCGTTGACGTGGTGACACTCACGGCACGCCAGGCGGTCCTCGGCCATCAGTCGGCCTCCTCACCGGTCTGTTCGCGGTGAAGTCGTTGCCCCTCCAGCCACTCGTGTTTCCCGAGGCCCGGCTGTTTCGCGGTGAGCCCGATCTTCGAGTCGCGCGGGTTGCGCTCGTCGATACTCTTAGTTACCACACGCACCCGGACGGCGTCGTCGACGCCGAGGCTCTTGTCCGAATCCGAGGACGCGAGCTGCTGGTTCACCCCGTCGAACGTGAGGTACTCGTCGGTGATCTGCGAGACGTGGAGCAGGCCGTCGACCGGCCCGATCCCGACGAAGGCGCCGAACTCGACGGTCTCGACGACCGTGCCGTCGGCGACCTCCTGCATATCGGGGTCGTAGGTCAGGGCGTCGAACTCCGCCTCGTAGTAGACGCCGGGGCGGTTGTGCAACACCGCCCCGTCGCCGATGTCGTGGACCTCGATGACGCTCACGACGCTCCCCACGTCCTCGTCCATTCGTCCTTCCAGTTTGTCCTGCAGCAGGGCTTTCACCCGCTCGTCGGTGACGTCCGCCAGGTGTTTCGGCGGTACCTCGACCGTATCCTTGAGTCGAACTCGTTTGTACATATTCGTTGGTTGTCCGCGTCCGCTAGGGTTCCGTTATCGCCAGTGTGTTCCGACCCCTTAAACCGATTACTGGTGCGCCCGCCTCCAGCACCCGATTCGCCAGCGGTCGATCGTTGGTGACGACGCCGTCGACCCGGCCCTCGGTGGCCAGTTCGACGAGCGCGTCGTCGGCGTACGATTCTGCCGTCTCCACCGTCTCCGCCCGCGTCGCGAGGTCCGAACCCACGCTCGCCGCGGTCGCCTCCGCGCCGTTCCCGCCCTGCAGCCGGTCCAACTCCGACACGACCGCCGTCGGGACGACGACCTCGTAGGCGTCGAGGAGCCGATCGAGCTCCTCGAACAGTCGGAGGTCCGCCTCGACCGGCGCCATCAGCGCGCTCGCGTCGAGGGCGACGACCGGGGCGCCGTCGGGGGCGTCCCCCGCGAGGCCCTCTGTACGGGCATCGCCCGTGGGAGTCGGCTCCGGGCCGTCCGCGCGGGCGGTGTCGGTCACGCTACGAGAGCGTCCCGACGCCGATGAGCCGCCATCGCGCGCCGACGCGCCGGTTGATCGCGATCTGTGCGCCCTCCTCCGCGCAGACGGGGCGCTTGAGGCTCACCTCGCACTCGCCGTCGCGCGCGCTCGTCACCGCGCCGACCGTCGTCGCGGTGCCGACCGTGAGCATCAGCGGCTCACCGGTGGAGATTTCCTCGATGTCGCTCTCGCCGCTCTCGTCGTCTTCCTTACCGACGACGCGGTCGAGCAGGTCGACCTGCATCTCGAACTCGTTGCGCGTCGGCGGGAGCGTGCCGGGCTCACCGGCGACCTGTCCCGCGAGCGCGTCGCCCTTCGTCAGGCTCGGGTCGAGCCCGGTGCCGACGCCGAGCAGCCCGCCGGGCCGAGCGGACTCCACGTCGTTGCTGCCGGCCTGCAGCGAGCGCACCGCGGTTTCGAGGGGGCGCCACTCCGTCTGCCCCTCCTCGTCGACCTCGCGGCCCGGGCGGATCTCCAGCCCGTCGCCGACGGACAGCTCGCCGCTGACCAGCGAACCCCCCACGACGCCGCCCTTGAGGTCCGCCGCGGTCGCACCCGGGCGGTTGATGTCGAACGAGCGGGCCGCGTACATGCGGGCGCTCTCGCCGGGATCGCGGTCGGGCGTCGGGATCTCCGATTCGATCGCATCGATGAGGAGGTCCATGTTGACCTCCTGTTGCGCGGAGACGGGGACGATCGGCGCGTCTTCCGCGACGGTCCCCTCGACGAACTCCTGGATCTGCCGGTAGTTGTCGACGGCGCGGTCGCGGTCGACCAGATCGACCTTGTTCTGCGCGATGACGATGTTCTCGATCCCGATGAGATCGAGCGCCATCAGGTGTTCTTCCGTCTGGGCCTGCGGGACGTCCTCGGTCGCGCTCACGACCAGCACGGCGCCGTCCATGATCGAGGCGCCCGACAGCATCGTCGCCATCAGCGTCTCGTGGCCCGGGGCGTCGACGAACGAGACCGTTCGGAGCGGCTCGCTCTCGGAGCCGTCTTCGCACTCCTCGTCGACGGTGTAACACTCGGGCGCGTCGACGCCGGGACAGCGCCGGAACGTCGCGTCCGCGTACCCCAGCCGGATCGAGATACCGCGTTTCATTTCCTCGCTGTGCTGGTCGGTCCACGAGCCGGACAACGCCTGCACGAGCGTCGTCTTCCCGTGGTCGACGTGACCGACGAGACCGATGTTCACCTCCGGTTGTGTGTTGGCTTCAGTCACTGTTGGACCTCCTAACGGAGTAGTCTTACCGGAAATTCGCCCCGTGCGAGTGATAAAGTTGCTGTTATAGTGGCGAGAGATGGCCGCGTCCGGGGCGGCGACGACGCCGAGGTCGACGGCAGCGACGCGCCGAGAGCGATGCCCGGTCCGACGCCGCTTTAGGACCCACCGGCGTAGGTCGCCTCACAATGGGATACGCGTGCCCCGTCTGTGAGACCCCCCAGCGCGACGGCGAGCACCTCGCGCACCACCTCGCGTTCACGGCGATGTTACACGGCGACGACCACGAGGCGTGGCTCGACGACCGCGTCCCCGACTGGAGCGACCGCGAGCCCTCGGGGCTCGCGGCCGAGGTGACACCGCACGCCGAAGACGCCGAGTACCACGAGGTGTTCGAGGACACCGTCGATCGCGGGCGGCCCGACGTCGACCTCGGAGCGCACGACCGCGCGGGACACGGTCAGGCGGACCACGACCACGCGGATCACGCCAGTCACGATCACGCCGCGGGCGGCAGGTCCGGTGCCGTCGACGCGACCGGCGAGACCGATCCGGAGGTGGCCAGCGCGATCCGTGAGGCTCGCGAGATGGCCCGCGATGTCGAAGGCGGTGACGACGACGAGGAGACTGACGACGCCGCTGACACCCCCGACGATCCGTCCGCGTAACGGAACGCCCTTTTCAGTCGGCGGGGAACGATGGGTATGCACACTAAGGGAACGTTCGCCCCGGAGACCCGCGCCGACGCGCTCGAGTACTACGAGGACGTCGGCCCGGTCGCGCAGGTCGTCGTCCGCGAGGCGACGAAGGCGATGTCGTTCGGTGCCGAGGAGTACGACGAGCGGGTCACGCCCGAAGTGATCCGGACCGCGCGCGACGCGACGTTCGCCGAACTGCTCGCGGTTCACGTCGGCGAGGAGGAGGAGTTCGACGAGTGGCTCGCCGGAAGCGAGTTCGAGGAGGACGACGTGGTTCGAATCGGGTCAGACAACGTCGACAACGTCGTGTGGCACCCGATCCCCTTCGCCGACACCGTGATCGCGGCGACGTATCAGGAGGAACCCGACGCGGCCGCGGGCACCCTCCGTCGGAACGCCTTCGGGCGGGTCTACCGTGAGGAGTTCTACGAGTCCGGGCGGTAGACGAGACAGATTTCAGACGACACAGATCACAGACGGTACAGCCATCGCTGCTCGGTAGAAAAAACGGAGAATTCGTGCTGCGACAGCCGGGTCGGCGACTCCTGTGAGACGTCGACCACCTATCTTGATACAGCGAGAGAATCCCGCCGTTCACGGCGGGCGTGAATCGCGTACACTTCGATGAGAAACCGCACGTTACTGCTGGTCTTGAGTCTCCAACGTTTCGAGTCCTGCTTCTAACACCTCTGCATAGGCTTCCGAGAGGTCCAAATCGTTTGCTTCTGCGTAGTCTTTGACTCGGCCACCGAGCGTGTGTGAAATGTCGATGTTGGGCCGCATACGAAAAGACTTTAAGACTAAAAGTATAATAATCTGTTGTCGTGAAGCGTGCCAACTCATTTGTCGTGCGCCCGCTCACCGACGACGATGAGCAGGTGCTACGGGACTTGTTGGACGCTTCCGCCGCTCTCTGGAACGAGATCAATTACCAGCGCCTCATGCGCTACAACGACGAAGACGGCTTCGAGGGCGGCGTGTGGGACGCCGATACCGGCGCTCTGGAAGGGAAATACAAAGCCGTTCTCGGCGCGTCCACCGCCCAGACTGTCCGACGAGCAAACACCGAAGCATGGCGGTC
>NZ_JBLZNI010000009.1:0-132480 GCF_051194165.1 Halorubrum shenae
TTAGTGGTTTGTATCACGAGTTGTCGGCTTCATCCCCGAGGTCAAGCCTCGGGGTATTCGCCTTGTCCGCCGATAAACTGTCCACGACCGGAATCGACACCGTCACCCGCGTTCCCCGCGGCTCGCGGTCGGCGTAGTCGACTTCGGCGCCGATCGCCGCGGCGCCCCACTCGACGACCCAGAGGCCGAGGCCCGACCCGTGTTCGAGCGCGGTCTCCCGACCCGACTCGATAGCCTCGATCTCGTGATCAGGGATGCCGGGGCCGTCGTCATCGACGACGAGGACGAGCCGGGCGTTGTCGCGTGCATCGTCGCTTGCGTCGTCTGTGTCGCCTTCTCTCCCGTCTCCTTGCCTCTCCCGCCGGAGCGACACCCGCACCCACGCTCCCCCGTCCTCTCGCTCGACCCCCTCGCCGTCGTGGTGGTCCAAGGCGTTCTCCACGGTGTTCTCGATGACTGCGCGGAGGGCATCGTCCCTGACGCGCGTCGTCCAGTCACCGTCGTCGAGAGCCGCCTCGACGGTCGCGTCGGGGTCGCGATCGCGCGCGTTGGCGACTGCGGACGCGACGACCTCGTCGACGGCGACGGGGGTCGCATCGCCGTCGCCGACGAGTCGCTCGACGGTACCGGCCTTCTCACCGAGCGCGGCCAGCGCGCCGGCGCGGCGTTCGATCGCGTCGGCCATCTTGACCAGATCGGCCTCGTCGAGGCGGTCGCGGAGGATCTCTCCGTAGCCGTGGACGACCCCGGCGTCGTTGCGGAGGTTGTGACGCAGGATTCGGTTGAGCACCTCCAGCTGCTGGCGGCGGCGCTCGCGCTCGGTGACGTCTGCGAGGACGACCGTATACCCGACGTGGGTCCCGTTGGGATCGGTCAGACGCGAGATAGACACCGCATAGGTGCGGCGTCCTGTCCCGTCACCAGACTCGACCTCGACCGTCCCGCGGGAGCCGCCGGTATCGGAGCCGGAACTCCAGCTGTCGCCGTCGGTGTCGGCATCGATTTCGGCGGCGTCTCTGTCAGGGTCGTCACCGACCTCGTCTCCCACGGTGACCGGCAGCTGCAAGAACTCGTCGAGCGGGCGGTCGCGAGCGGTCTCCGCGTCGACGCCGAGGACGGCCTCGGCGGCGGGGTTGAGGCGCACCACGCGACGATCGAGTCCGAGCGCGACGATGGGGTCCGTCAGGTCGTCGATCGCGGTGCGCTCGGCGGCGCGGCTGGTCGTGGGGTTGCGCTCGAACATCTCCGCTCGGTTGAACGCGTACGCGTCGAGTATCATGTGCGGGACGAACATGATCGGCGCGAGCTGGAGCTGCGGGACCGGCCCGATCCCCAGCGTCCACGCGACGAGCGCGAATCCCGGCGGCAGCGAGCTCAGCGCGACCGCGGCGCTCTCCCGGCGGTAGAGGGGGCCGTAGCTGAGCAAGGTATCGACGAGGAGGAAGACCGCGCTGGCGACGAGCACGGCCTCCACGGCGACGACGAGGTACGCCCACGGGCCGAACGCGTACGAGACCGTCGCGACGCCGAACACGGGAGCGAACCCGAACCCGGTCCAGAACGCCCCGTGGAGCGAGTTCGTCGCGAGGAGGACCGTCGAGAGGAACCCGAAGCCGACCACGGAACCGAACAGGCGACCGCGGACCACGTCGCTCCGTCCGGTGTACTCCAGCGCGAACCCGAGGAAGGCCACGCCGGTCCAGACGATCGCGAGCCACGCGATCGCTTCCAGCACCGCCCGGAGCGTCGGGTCCGTGACGAGCAGCCCGAGTCCGTAGGAGAGACACCACGTCGCCTGCGCGGCGAACACGCCGAGGAACCAGTCGACGCCGGGACGACCGCGGTGTTCGCGGATCGCCCACGCGAGCCAGATCGCCCCCGCCCCGCCGGCGAGCGAGCCGAGCACGGGCCACGCGGGGAGGAGGTCGGAGAGCATCTGTCGGTGAGGAGGGACACGCGCGGCGTAAAGCTATCGTGCGGCGACGGTTTGCCTCCGCTCACTCCCTCGACCGCCCGAACGCGACGGCCACGGGCACGAGGAGAAGCGCGCCGATCAGGAACGGCGACGCGACGGCGACGGTGTAGAGGACGGCCATCAGCGGCGGGCCGACCGTTCGGCCGAGACTCGACGCGCCCTGTGTCACCCCGAAGGCGGCGCCCTGCTCGGAGTCACCGGCCGATCCGGAGACAAGCGTCGCGAGCGAGACGTTCACGAGGGCGTTCCCGAGCGAGAGCGCCGCGAGCGCGACGAGCAGCGCGACGAGGGAGAGCGTGAGCCAGGCGGGCCCGCCGAGCGTCGCGCCCCCGGCGACTCGGTCGACGAGCCCGGTCGCGGGAATCGCGACGAGCGCGCCAGCGAGGACGACGGACCCGGCCGCCACGAGCGTTCGCGAGGGGACGATCCGCGAGAGCCGCCCGACGAGCACGCCCTGATTCACCGCGCCGAGGACGCCGACGTAGGTGAGCAGGAACGCCGCGGCGGTCGCGTCGTAGCCGAACGCGTCGGCGACGTACGGGATGAACATCACCTGCACGCCCGCGAACGCGACGGCGACGACGAAGTACGCAATCGTCAGCGGGCGGAGCGCCGTCGAGGCGAGCGCGTCGCGGAACTGACCGATCGCGGTCGTGCGCCCGCCACCGGCCTCCGCCGCGGGTCGCGTCCGGTTCGGCTCCTCGAGGAAGGCGAACCCGACGCCGACCGCGAGGAAGCTCATCCCCGCCGCCGCGAAGCTCGGCAGGGAGTACGCCGTCGCCGGGACGAACGCCGGGAGGAGAGCGTCGGCGCGGACCACCACGGCGTCGGCGGCGAGCAGTCCCCCGATCGCCGGGCCGAAGACAAAGCCGAGCGCGAACGACGCGCCGACGAGCCCCAGCGCGCCCGCACGCCGGTCTCTCGGCGTGATGTCGGCGACGTACGCCTGCGCGGCGGCGATGTTCCCGCCCATCGCCCCGGCGAGCGTCCGGGAAGCGAACAACGTCGCCAGCGCGGCGACGGTCCCGAAGCGCCCGCCCGCCACCCCCGCGTAGCCGAACGTCACCCACGCGACGCCGGCGGCCGCGAGCGACGCGAGCAGGACGGGCCGGCGCCCGATCCGGTCAGAGAGCCGACCGAGCGTGGGGGCGGCGAGGAACTGCGCGAGCGAGTACGAGGCCGCGAGCAGGCCGATGAAGGCGTCGCTGACGCCGAAGGAGCGCACGTAAAAGGGGAGGATGGGGATCACGATCCCGAAGCCGACCAGATCGATGAACACGACGCCGATCACGACCGCGAGCGCGCGGCGGGGGTTGGCGACGGCCGGGGCTCGTGGGGAGTCGTCGCCGGCGTCCGTCGCGCTCTCGGCGACATCGCCGGTATCGTCCGCTGTCGACGTCGCACCCGCTTCCGGGTGTGTCACGGTGGCGAGACGCTGCGCGCGGACTTAAAAAGCGGGCTCACGCTACAGGTGTCGCTCGATGACGCGTTTCGCGGCCTGTCCCTTCTCTTTCCAGCCGTACCCCTCGTCGTACACGTGGCGCTTGGCGTCGACGAGCTCCGCGCGCGTCGACTCCTCGAAGCCGCCGCGATCCCACGCGCCGGATTCGTGGAGCCACTCGATCACGTTCTCGCGCGTTTCGGGCCACGAGAGCCCGACCATCTCGTACCACGCGACCATCGCGAAGACGGCGTTGTCGTGGCAGCCGGGGACGGAGCCGTACTCGTAGACGGTCCGCATCGGATCGCGGGTCGGTTCGGAGACGAGTTCCTTGAACTCCGCGGCGGTGAGCAGCCGGAGTCGGTCCCCGTCCTCGACGACGCGCTGCTCGCGCTCCAAGGCGCCGAGCGCGGCCTTGTGGAGCCCGCTCCACTCGCTGTGGACCGCTTCGCGGAGCGTGGACTCGGCCATCCCGTCCGGCTCGGCGGAGAGGACGGTCAGGAGGTCCGTGTACGCCTTCTCGATGGTCGGCCAGCTCACGCCCTCGAAGTCGCAGTCGGCGTCGTGAAGGCTGTTGGTCGTCCGGCAGCCGGGACACGGGTAGCGGAACGTCGGCACTGGATAGGTGTGTGCGGCGGCCGGAGTTAGGGGTTTCGCGACGGGCCGGCGGGACCCTTATATACGTTCGTGGGGTTCCGAAACGTTTACTCGCCGCCCGACCGCGACTTCACACGGTATGACAAAAGTGAGCATCATCGGTGCGGCCGGGACCGTCGGTGCCGCGGCCGGGTACAATCTCGCGTTACGGGACGTGGTCGACGAGCTCGTCTTCGTCGACATCCCGGACCAGCGCGAGACGACGATCGGACAGGCCGCCGACACCAATCACGGCGTCGCCTACGACTCGAACACGACCGTGCGGCAGGGCGAGTACGAGGACACCGCCGGCTCGGACGTGGTCGTGATCACGGCCGGGATCCCGCGCCAAGAGGGCCAGACCCGGATCGATCTGGCCGGCGACAACGCGCCGATTATGGAGGACATCGGCTCGTCGCTGGCCGAGCACAACGACGACTTCGTCACCGTCACCACCTCGAACCCGGTGGACCTGCTCAACCGGCACCTGTACGAGGCGGGCGACCGCGACCGTCAGCAGGTGATCGGCTTCGGCGGGCGACTCGACTCGGCGCGCTTCCGCTACGTCCTCTCCGAGCGCTTCGACGCGCCCGTACAGAACGTCGAGGCGACGATCCTCGGCGAACACGGCGACGCGCAGGCGCCGGTCTTCTCGAAGGTGCGCGTGAACGGCCGCGACCCCGAGTTCGACGCCGACGAGAAAGAGGAGATCACCGGGGACCTCCAGGAGTCCGCGATGGACGTGATCAGCCGGAAGGGCGCCACGCAGTGGGGGCCTGCCACCGGCGTCGCACACACCGTCGAGGCCATCCTGAACGACACCGGCGAGGTGCTCCCCTGCTCCGTCGTGCTCGACGGCGAGTTCGGCCACGAGGACACCGCGTTCGGCGTGCCTGCGAAGCTCGGCTCGAACGGCGTCGAGGAGGTTGTCGAGTGGGAGCTCGACGAGTACGAGAGTGACCTCCTCGACGAGGCCGCCGAGAAGCTCTCCGAGCAGTACGAGAAGATCGCGTAAAAAGCGGCTCGGCTCTCGTCGGTCATCGACGACGCCCGCGATCGCAACGCCCCGATTTTTTGCGGCGGTAGCCGGAGTTTGCGACGGCGATGAGAGATCATTATAGAGAACGACGCGGTGGCGCGCGCCTCCGAGTGGCCGACAGGCCACGAGGAGCGCCGCGCGAGGGAGTCGCTGGCGGCGACAGCCGCCAGCGACGAGGCTGGGGAGGTGAGAGGTGCTGTGCTGTGCGGAGCGGGGTGGGACTCAAAGGGGCAGCCGCCGAGGCCGTCGCAGGCGGCCTCGGCGGCTGGGGCTTTGGCGGTGTTCACCGTCGATCTCCCAGCAGCTACTTATAAACGAACGACTAGGGCGTTAAAAACGGACACCGCGCTGTCGATCCCTGCGTATCCGACCGATCGAAAGCGACTCGTCGCCACCGACCGAACGCCCGTGTATGAGCGAGACGGACGCCTCGGGGGCCGTTCCCGTCACGGTGTACACCCGCGAGGATTGTTCGCTGTGCGAGGTCGCCCGCGAGACCATCGAGGATGTCGCCGAGGGCCTCGACGTGGCGATCGACCTTGACATGGTCGACGTCGACGAGGACCCCGAGCTGGCCGAGGAGTACGGCGAGCGAGTCCCGTACGTGCTGGTCAACGGCCACCCCGCGTTCAAGTACGAGGTCGACGAGCGGGAGCTGCGGCTGAAACTGTTGGCGGCGTCCTGAGCGGTCACGCAAAGAGCTGTGCCGATCGCCGTGCGAGAGACGACGCGTGCAGTATCCGATCCGGGGAGCGCCGTCACGCATCACTGATCGTCGGCGTCCGGTCTTGCCAACAGCTCTTGTTCGTAGTCGGCAACCGCCTGCACGACGGCCGCTGCGTCGTCTCTCGGCACGTCGAACGACTCGAGGCTCTCGTCCAGCAGCTCGATCGCCCGCTGGATATGCGCGGGCGTGAACGGGATGTGAAGATGGGCTTCACGGACGGGCTCGGCGTCGTACGTTTCCGGACCGCCCGCCGCCTCACACAGGAAGTCGGTCTGCGTCTGTTGGAGCGTCTCCATATCTGCGCCCGCAAAGAACGACCTCAGTTCGTCGTCGTCGAGCAGTCTGTCGTAGAAATCATCGACCACGGCCCGAATACCGTCATGGCCACCGAGACGTTCGTACAGAGTTTCCTCGGTCATGCTCAGCGCATCGCGCTAAAATCGCAAATAGCTCACGGAGTCGGTTCAGACGCGGCGTGAACGGTTCGTATGGTACCAGAGCCAGGAAGCCGGAACCGCGTCAGGGCTGATGTCGGCCCTCGAACGCCGCCCGTCCTTATTCGTCCGCGTCGACCGTCTCGGTCTCTGCGCCGGGGGCGTTCCGCTTCACCGACGTGATCCCCTCGACCGCGTTCGACCGGGAGGCGTACCCCTGCGCGGAGTCGGCGACGATGTTCCCGTTGCGGTGGCGGAGCCGCCAGCGCCACTCGCCGCCGGCGTCCTCGTAGATCTCGAAGGCGGCGCTGTCGACGTCCAACACGTCGGCGTCTGGGGCGTACTCGCGGATCCGGCCGATCGCGTTCCGCGCGTTCGACTTGGAGGCATACCCCTCGCCGGGGTCGGCGATGATGTTCCCGTTGCGGTGGCGGAGCCGCCAGCGGTACTCCCCGGCCGCGTCCTCGTACAGTTCGAAGGTCGCGTTCTCGCTCCCGTCCTCGCTCTCGCTCTCCTCGCCCTCGACTTCGAGGCCCGCCTCCGCGGCGTTCGACCGCACGCTGTCGAGCCCCTGCCGGGCCTTCGCCCGCGAGGAGTACCCCTCGCCGGAGTCGGCGAGTACGTTCCCGTTCTCGTGGATGAGCCGCCAGCGCCACTCGCCCGCCGCGTCGCGGAACATCTCGAAGGCGGTCGGGTCGATCTGGAGGTAGTCCGCGGCGGCGACGTGTTCGCGGATCTGGCCGAGCGCGCGGTTCGCGTTCGACTTGGAGGCGTACCCCTCGCCGGAGTCCGAGATGATGTTCCCGTTGTCGTGGACGAGCCGCCAGCGCCACTCGCCCGCGGCGTCCTCGAACAGCTCGAAGGTTGCCTTGCTCGCGATCGCCTCGTCGGCGCTCGGGACGGCCACGTCCGGGTCCGCGGCGTCCTCGGGCTCGGGCCCGTCGTCGGCGGCGATCGCCTCGGCCTCGGTGACGGGGGTCTCGATCCGGAGGATCCCGGCGCCGAGCGCGTTCCGCCTGACGCTGTGGAGGCCCTGCTGGGCCTTTCCACGGCTGCTGTACCCCTGCCCGGCGATCGCGATCACGTTGCCGTTGCGGTGGCGGAGCCGCCAGCGCGGCTTGCCGCTCGCGTCCTCGAACAGCTCGAACCGCGCCTTGCTCGCCCGCAGCGCCGCCGTCTCCGCGCGGGCCGCATCGAGCGCCGACTCCGTCTCCGACAGCCCCTCAGTCGTCGCCGAGAGTTCGGAGTCGGTCGTCGAAAGCTCTTCGCGAGCCGTCTCCAGCTCCGCCCTCGTCGCTTCCAGTTCCGACGCTGTCGCTTCTAGCTCGGCACTCGTCTCGTCGCGCTCGGTCGTCGCGGTCGCCGCCTCGCTCTGCATCCGCTCGTAGTCCTCGCGGACCGGATCGGACATGAGGGGGACGACCGTCCCCGCGAGCCCGATGAGCGCGAGCCCAGCCCCATAGACGGCGATCACGACCGGCTCACCGGTGTCAGTGGACCAGCCGTCCGGGAAGACGCTCACGAACCAGACGACACCGAGAACGCTGACGGTCGTCCCGAGGTACCCGAAGAACGTCCCCGCTCGGCGGAGCGGGAAGCGGATCACCGCGCCGAGCATGACGAACGGTGGGGCTAATGCCGCGAGCGCGTAGGCGATCCCGCGAGTGGTCGTCGCCTGTTCGGTGAGGAAAAACAGGACGACGCCGGCCAGTCCGAGTAACACGCCGAACCCGAACAACCAGAACCCGTTCACCTCGTCGTCGGTCGTCGGGGTCCCGATGCGCGTCGCGTACAGCCCTCCGGGTGATCCCGATTTCTTGTCGCTTGCCATGCCTCAGAAATGGACGGCTGTCCGGTTATAGGTATGGGTCATTGACACAAACCAACATGGATCAAGCCACGACGGCCCGATACGAACGGTCGTTTTTAACCCGAGCCGACCCAACTATCGGCCGATGACGAGCGCGCACTCCGGGTCGTCGCCCCGGCACGCGGACCCGGACGAGAACCCCTACGTGGAGGCGCCGCCGACCGACTTCGAGCCGGTCGGAGAACTCTCCGAGATGGAGGCCGCCGAGCAGGCGTCGCTGCTCCGGGCGGCGATACGCGAGCACGACCACCGGTACTACCTGAAGGCTGACCCGCTGGTTCCCGACGAGACGTACGATCGGCTGTTCACGCGGTTACGAGAGCTCGAAGACGCGTTCGACCTCCCGACGAAGAACTCCCCGACTCGGCGGGTCGGCGGCGAGCCGCTCGACGGGCTGGCGACGGTCGAGCACGTCGCACCGATGCGCTCCATCGACAACGCGACCGAGGCGGAGGCGGTCCGAGAGTTCGACGAACGCGTCAGGAAGGGCCTCGGCGCGGCCGGGTTCGACCCGAAGGCGGTCGAGTACGTCTGCGAGCCGAAGTTCGACGGGCTCTCCCTCGAGGTGATCTACGAGGACGGCGAGTACGCCCGCGCCGCCACCCGCGGCGACGGGACCGCGGGCGACGACGTCACCGAGCAGGTCCGGACGATCCGCTCCGTTCCCGGGAAGCTGCGCGGCGACCCGCCCGCCCGGCTCGCAGTGCGCGGCGAGGCCTACATGCCCCGCGACGACTTCGAGACGTACAACGACGAGCTGATCGAGCGCGGCGAGGAGCCGTTCGCGAACCCCCGCAACGCCGCGGCCGGGACCCTCCGCCAGCTCGACCCCGCGGTCGTCGCCGAACGCCCCCTCGAGGTGTTCTTCTTCGACGTGTTGGGGTGGGAGACCGGCGAGGAAGAAGACGGATCTGATGCCGACCCCCCGGAACGCCCCGACACCCACTGGGGGGAGTTCGACGCGTTCGACGCGTTCGGGCTCCGGCGCGCCGACCGCGTCGAGCGCGTCGGCGACATCGAGGGGGCACTGGCGTACCGCGACCGGCTCATGGCCGACCGCGAGGACCTGAACTTCGCGATCGACGGAGTCGTGATCGCCGTCGACGACCGCGCCCACCGCGAGGCGCTCGGGTCGACCGCGCGGGCGCCGCGCTGGGCGTTCGCGTACAAGTTCCCGCCCCGCACCGCGACGACGACCGTCGAGGGCGTCACGGTGCAGGTGGGTCGGACGGGGCGGCTCACCCCCGTCGCCGAACTCGCTCCGGTCGACGTGGGCGGCGTCACCGTCTCGCGGGCGACCCTTCACAATCCCGCCGAGATCGAGGCGCTCGGCGTGAACGTCGGCGACCGCGTGCGGATCTACCGCGCCGGCGACGTGATCCCCTACGTCCCCGAGGTGGTCGAAAAGCGCTCTGAGGGCACCTACGCCTTCCCCGACGCCTGCCCGATCTGTGACGCCCCCGTCGAGCGTGACGGCCCGCTCGCGTTCTGCACCGGCGGGCTCGGCTGTCCGGCGCAGTTAGAGCGGGCGATCGAACACTGGGCGCGACGGGACGCGCTCGATATCGAAGGGTTAGGCCCCGAACGGGTCGAACAGCTCCGGGAGGCGGATCTGGTCGAGTCGCTACCGGACCTGTACGACCTGACCGTCGAGGATCTGGCCGCGCTGGAGGGGTGGGGCGAGACGAGCGCCGAGAACCTGATCGCGGAGCTAAACGCGACCCGCGACCCGCCGCTGGACGACTTCCTCGCCGGGCTCGGGATCCCGGACGTGGGGGCGACGACGGCCCGGGCGCTGGCGGCGCACTTCGGCGACCTCGACGCGATCCTCGACGCCGACGAGGACGCGCTTCGCGCCGTCGACGACGTGGGTCCCGAGGTGGCCGAATCAATTCGGACGTTCCTCGACACCGAGGAGAACCGGACGGCGATCGACGGGCTCCGCGAGCGGAGAATCGACCCCGAGTCAGTCGATGTCGAGTCCGGCGACGCGCTCGACGGGCTCACCTTCGTGTTCACCGGGTCGCTGTCGACGACGCGAGGCGAGGCGCAGGCGCACGTGGAGGCCCACGGCGCGAACGCCACGTCGAGCGTCTCCGGCAACACCGACTACCTCGTCGCCGGCGAGAGCCCGGGGCGGTCGAAGCGCGACGACGCCGACACGGAGGGCGTTCCCGTCGTCGACGAGGACGGGTTCGCCGACCTCCTCTCGGAGCGGGGGGTCGTGTGGCCGCCCGAGAGCGACGAGTAGCGAACCCACAACCCTTTATCCGGCGACGCGGCAACGGAGCGGTATGACCGCTATCGAACTGCGGGGCGTGACCAAGGAGTTCGCGGACGTCACGGCCGTTCGCGGCCTCGATCTCACCGTCGAGGAGGGGGAGGTGTACGGCTTTCTCGGCCCCAACGGCGCCGGCAAGTCGACGACCATCGACATGCTGCTCGACCTCGTCCGGCCGACCGAGGGGACGGTGCGCGTGCTCGATCGGGACGCGACGACCGACGGCGTCGCGATCCGCCAGCGGACCGGTGTCCTCCCCGACGGTTTCGCGGTGTACGACCGACTCACGGGGCGGCAACACGTCGAGTTCGCGGTCCGATCGAAGGAGGCGAACGACGACCCGGACGCCCTCCTCGACCGCGTGGGGCTCCTCAACGACGCCGACCGCACGGCCGGCGGCTACTCGAAGGGGATGCGTCAGCGGCTCGCGCTCGCGATGGCGCTCTCGGGCGACCCCGACCTGCTCATCCTCGACGAGCCCTCCTCCGGGCTGGACCCCGCGGGCGCGAAGGAAATGCGGGAGATCGTCCGCGCCGAGGCCGACCGCGGCGCGACCGTCTTCTTTTCCTCGCACATCCTCGAGCAGGTCGAGGCCGTCTGCGACCGCGTCGGCATCCTCCGTGAGGGCGAACTCGTCGCGGAGGACTCCGTCGAGGGGCTCCGCGAGGCCGTCGGCGGCGAGGAGACGCTGGAGATCGCGATCGGCGGCGGCGACGCAAACGGTGCGAGCGACGCGGCCGTGAACGCCGTTCGCGCTCTCGACGGCGTGAGCCGCGTCGACCGCGACGGCGACGCCCTCGTCGTGAGCTGTGCCGACGGCGCGAAGACGCGAGTCATCGGCGCCTTGGAAGACGCCGGGGTCGCGGTCGCCGACTTCCACACCCGCGAGGCGTCGCTCGAAGACCTCTTCTTGGCGTACACGGAGGGAGAGACACCGGACGAACGGAGTGACACGCAAACAGAACCGAAGTCGTCTTCAGAAAAACTCGCGCAAGATACCGCTGAAACAGAGGGGGTGAACGACGAATGAGTGTCCTTGCGATTGCAGAAAAGGACTTTCGCGACGCGATCCGGTCTCGGTGGCTGCTCGGGTTGACGCTGCTGTTTCTCAGCCTCGTTTCGTTCGTCGCGTACCGGGTACGACCACCCGCTGGCGAAACGATCTCTTCGAACGCGTTCCTGAACGCGCAGCTTATCGGATTTATGGTCGGAACGCTCGTGCCACTAACGGCACTGGTGATCAGCTACAACGCGATCAGCGGTGAACGCGAGTCGGGGTCGATCAAGCTTCTGCTCTCGTTGCCAAATTCGCGGACTGACGTGGTGTTTGGGAAGCTTATCGGGCGGTCGATGGCCTTCTCTTCGGCCGTTATTATCGCGTTCGTCATCCCCGCGATTCTGCTTGCGGTCGGCCCGCTTGAGTTCGATCTGTTGAAGTTCGTAACCTACGTCTTCTTCGTCTGCCTGCTCGGAAGCGCGTTCGTCGGAATCGCCGTTGGGTTCTCTGCAGCGATGTCGACACAAACGCGCGCGCTCATCGGAGCCCTTGCGATATACGTGCTGTTCATTCCGGTCTGGTCTGTCGCAGAGATTCCGTTATCCCTCTGGTTGACTGCGACGAATCCGTGGTGGCTCCCGATCGAAGGACGGGAACTGTACACGCTGCTCAGAGTCGGGCGACCCTCCGGCGCGTTCGGCATCGTCACCGACGTTCTGCTTCAGCCCGCGGAGGTTACGGAGAACCAGCGTCGGATCCAGGTTTCCGCGGCGGCAATGATGGTATTCTGGACGATCGCGCCGCCGCTGGTCGGACTCTGGAAGTTCGACAGCGACGACCTGTAGGCCCGGCGCGGCTCGGCTCGATTTCGGAGGGCTGTCGATCCCGACCTACGCCGACGCGCGCTCGATCGCCGCTTCGAGGTCGGCGACGATGTCGGCCGGGTCCTCGATACCGACGGAGAGCCGCACCATGTCGGCGGTGACGCCGGCGTCCTCCTGTTCTTCCTCCGTCAACTGCTGGTGGGTCGTCGACGCCGGGTGGATGACGAGCGTCTTCGCGTCGCCGACATTTGCGAGCAGGGAGGCGAGATCCGCGTTCTCGACGGTCCCCTTCGCGGCCTCGTAGCCGCCCTCCAGCCCGAAGGTGATCATGCCGCCGTAGCCGCCCTCCAGGTACTCGCTGGCCTCATCGTGGGTCTCGTGGCTCTCCAAGCCGGGGTAGTTCACCCACGCCACGTCGTCGTGGCCCTCGAGGTACTCCGCGACGATCCCGGCGTTCTCGCAGTGGCGGTCCATCCGCAGCGGGAGCGACTCGGTCTGCTGGAGCGTGTTCCACGCGTCGAACGGCGACTGCTGGTCGCCCAGGTCGCGCAGGCCGCGGGTCGTCGCCGCGAAGGTGAACGCCGCGTCGCCGAACGCCTCGACGAAGTTGATCCCGTGGTAGGCGGGGTTGTCCTGTGCGATCTCGGGGAACTTTTCGGGGTACTCCCCCCACGGGAACGAGCCGCCGTCGACGAGGACGCCGCCGACGGTAGTGCCGTTGCCCGTGAGCCACTTGGTCGTCGACTCCCAGACGAGGTCCGCGCCGTGATCGAGGGGGCGGCAGAGGTAGGGAGTCGCGAACGTGTTGTCGACGAACAGCGGGACGCCGTGGTCGTGGGCGATGTCGGCGATCCGCTCGATGTCCGGCGTAACGAGGGCGGGGTTGCCGATGGTCTCGAGGTGGACGTAGGCGGTGTCCTCGTCGATCGCGTCGGCGTACGCCTCGTAGTCGAGCGGGTCGACGAAGCGGGTCGAGACCCCGCGGCGCTCGACGGAGTGGGTGAGATAGGTGTAGGTGCCCCCGTACAGCGCGGAGGAGGAGACGATGTTGTCGCCCGCGGACGCGAGCATGAACGTCGCCAGATCGAGCGCCGCCATCCCCGAGGCGGTGGCGACCGCGCCCACGCCGTTTTCGAGGGAGGCGATCCGCTCTTCGAGGGCGGCGTTCGTCGGGTTCATGATCCGCGAGTAGACGTTACCGAGCTCCTCCAACCCGAAGAGCCGGGCGGCGTGGTCGGCGTCCTCGAACTCGTAGGAGGTCGTCTGGTAGATGGGCGTGGCGCGCGCGCCCGTCGCCGGGTCCGGATTTGACCCCGCGTGGACGCTTCGGGTGCGGAACTCGCGGTCGCTGTCGTCGTCGGTTGGCATTACACTTGCGTGTGCGCGCCGAGCGCATAAAGCCGCCCGGCAGTTACGGACCTTTCCGGTATCTCGGAGACTGGAATCTGCGTGATTCCGGCGAGGAGTCCTCTCTCGTGCCAACCGTTAACAGCGTCGACCCGTAATGCTAACTATGGGAACACAAGGTCCGCGCGGCGACGCCTTCGAGATCGGGGAGGCAACGGGGTCGATACCGGACTCCGTCTGGCAGTACACGGCGCTTGCGGGTGCGCTCCTGGTCGGTTTTGCCCTCCTCAGCCAGAGTCTCGTCTACGGGGTCGCGGCGCTCGCGGTGTTGGTGGCCGCGGTCACCGTCGTCAGCGCGGTCGAGATCGTCGACGCCTACGACAAGGAGGCGCTCACGGTGTTCGGCGAGTTTCGACAGCTGCTCGAACCGGGCGTCCACCTCATCCCGCCGTTCGTCTCCCGCACCTACGCGTTCGACATGCGGACGCAGACGCTGGACGTGCCCCAGCAAGAGGCGATCACGCGGGACAACTCGCCGGTGACGGCGGACGCCGTCGTCTACATCAAAGTGATGGACGCGAAGAAGGCCTTTCTGGAGGTCGACGACTACAAGAACGCGGTCTCGAACCTCGCGCAGACCACCCTCCGCGCCGTCCTCGGCGACATGGAGCTCGACGACACGCTCTCCCGCCGCGATCAGATCAACGACCGCATCAACGAGGAGCTGGACGAGCCGACCGACGAGTGGGGGATCCGCGTCGAGGCGGTCGAGGTCCGCGAAGTGAGCCCCTCACAGGAGGTCCAACGCGCGATGGAGCAACAGACCGGCGCCGAGCGTCGCCGGCGTGCGATGATCCTCGAAGCGCAGGGGGAACGCCGCTCGGCGATCGAGCAGGCAGAGGGTGACAAGCAGTCGAACATCATCCGCGCGCAAGGTGAAAAGCAGAGCCAGATCCTCGAAGCGCAGGGTGATGCGATCTCGACCGTCCTCCGCGCCCGCTCCGCCGAATCGATGGGCGAGCGCGCCATCATCGAGCGCGGCATGGAGACCTTAGAGGAAATCGGCAAGGGCGAATCCACGACGTTCGTGCTCCCGCAGGAACTCACCAGCCTCGTCGGCCGCTACGGCAAGGCGCTCTCCGGCTCCGACGTGCAGGAGATGGAGGGGTTAGAGAGCAAGGAGTTCGACGAGGAGACGGAGAAGATGCTCGGGCTGGAGGACATCGAAAGCGCCCTCGAACAGCTCGATACGGTGGCCGACAGCGACCTCCGAACCGACGAGACGCGCGACGCGGACACGGCCCGCGACGTCGACCTCACCCGGCAGAAGGAGGAGGACGAAGAGACCCGCGAGGCCGACCGCGACATCGAGCTGGAGGCCGAAAGCGAGCGGCCGGGGAACTGAGACCGACCGGAGACCGATCCGGCCGGTTAGGGTCGCCACGTCGCCGGATCGACCGCCCAGAGCGCGCCCACGGTGAGGACGCCGGCGGCACCTCCGGCAACGAGCGTGAGCACGGATCCGGGGACCGAGGCGACGGACGCGAGCAGCAGGACCGCGCCGACGAGTAACGAGATCGTGTCCTCCGTCGTCGCGGCGCGGACGACGGGAGCCACCGCGCCGCCGGCGAGGGCACCGGCCGCGACTGCGGCGGGAGGACCGGTACTCAGCGTCGACAGTGCCTCCGACGCGGCGAACGCGGCGAGAGGCGCCCCGATTCCGGTCGCGACCCCGGTCCCGAGCGCGAACGCGGCGGCGACACCGAGTGCCGGAGCGAGGAAGGCGCTGCGCGCGGAGAGGTCGGCGTCGACGAGCGCGGCCACGCCGGAGACGAACAGCACCGATCCGGCCGCGAGGAGCGCGGGCGCGGCCAGCAGCGAGAGCGGAGACGGCACGACGAGGTCGGGACTGCCGGAAGCGGTCCCGGCCTCGGGGACGATCACGGGCGCGACGCTCGCCGCGACGGCGAACGCGGCGGCGGCGACGACGAGCAGCGCGGACCCAACGAGACGGCGACGAAGGGAGACCATGCCGGCGGAAGGCGGCCGAGCCACTAAACGATCGCGGGACGCGGACGTGGTCAGCGACTGACGCTCTCCCTCACACCGTGACACCGGCGCGGTCGCCCTCGATCGAGACGATGACGCGCTCCGGCGGCCCCCGTTCGTCCGTCAGTCGCAAGAGGAGCGTCTTGACCACCGGGTCGTCGGGTTCGATCTTGCCGCGAACGCCCGCGAGGTCGACCGCGATACGGAGGGACCGCTCCCCGGTGCGGCTGATCGAACCGAGCCGGAGTTCGACCTCGGGCGCGGTGAGTCGCTGGGCGACGATGAGCACCGACTCTCCGCCGTCGTCGATGAACGAGGTGGCGTCGACGAACGTCGTCGTCTCCGGCTGGTCGGGGAGAACCGCCGCCCTCGCCTCCGACCCCGACCGAAACGAGGCGGCGTGGGTCAGGAGCCCTTCGGGCAGCGAGCGCACGCTCTGCCCCTCGACGAACGGGTCGCCGTCGATATAGTGGCTCCGAACCCCGAGGTCCCGCGGCGTCGACGCCGCGAGGTCGTGAAGCCGATCGGTACAGCCCGCGCTGGCGACGGCGACGAGACCGGTCACCACCGCGCGGCGCTTCATATGTCGCGTTCCGACGGTTGCAGATAAAAACCCCGTCGTCGCGAGTTTCGCGGCGCGAGAATCGGACCCGGCGCGAGGAGAGAGATTACTCGTCGATCATGGGCGCCGGCACGCCGTCGTCGCCGCCGTCGAGTTCGAACGCGCGGCGGAGCTCCGCGATCCGGTCGCGGATGTCGGCGGCCAGCTCGAACTCCAGGTTACTCGCGGCCTCGTCCATCCGGCCTTCGAGCGCCTCGATCTGCGCTTTTGCCTCCTCGGCGCTCTCAACGTCGCCGACGCTGACGTTCGAGGTGTCCGTCTTCGATCCGGGGAGATTCGTCTCGCCCACCGGCTTGTCGATAGTGGTCGCCTCGTGGCCGTGTTCCTCGTTGTACGCCAGTTGGATCTCGCGGCGTCGCTGGGTCTCCTCGATGGCTTCCTCCATCGAGTCCGTCATCCGGTCGGCGTAGAGGACGACCTCGCCGTTGACGTTGCGCGCGGCCCGTCCCATCGTCTGGACGAGGGTCGTCGTCGAACGGAGGAACCCCTCCTGGTCGGCGTCGAGAATGGCGACGAGGCTCACCTCCGGGATGTCGAGCCCCTCGCGGAGCAGGTTGATGCCGACGAGCACGTCGATGTTGCCCAAGCGGAGGTCGCGGATGATCTCGTGGCGCTCCAAGGTGTCCGTCTCGTCGTGCATGTACGCCACGTCGATTCCCGCCTCCTCGAAGTACTCCGTGAGGTCCTCGGCCATCCGCTTGGTGAGCGTGGTCACGAGGACGCGCTCGTCGCGCTCGATCCGGTCGTTGACCCGCTCTAAGAGGTCTTCGACCTGTCCCGTCGCTTCCGTCACCTCCACCTTCGGGTCAACGAGGTGGGTCGGGCGGACGATCTGTTCGGCGATCCGGTCGGAGGTCTCGCGCTCGTAGTCGCTCGGCGTCGCCGAGACGTAGAGGGTTCGGTCCGTCTTCGCCTCGAACTCCTCGAACGTCAGGGGGCGGTTGTCGTAGGCGGTCGGCAGCCGGAAGCCGTTTTCGACGAGCGAGTCCTTCCGCGATTTGTCCCCCTCGTACTGGCCTTTGATCTGCGGGATCGTCTGGTGGGACTCGTCGATCACGGTGAGGAAGTCGTCGGGGAAGTAGTCCATCAGGGTGTAGGGGGCGTCGCCCGACTCGCGGTCGTCCATGTGGACCGAGTAGTTCTCGATCCCCGAGCAGTAGCCCGCCTCGCGGAGCATCTCGATGTCGAAGGTGGTGCGCTCCTCGATGCGCTGGGCGGCGACCAGATCGCCCTGGCGCTCGAAGTAGCTCACCCGTTTGTCCATCAGATCCTCAATCTCCGCGATCGCCTGCTCCAGCTTGTCGTCGGGGATCGAGTAGTGCTCCGCCGGGTGGAGCATGACGGCGGGCTCCTCCGAGACGACCTCGCCTTTCATCGGATCGACTTTGAGCATCCGGTCGATCTCCTCGCCCCACAGCTCCACCCGGACCGCGTAGCGCCCGTACATCGGGTAGATCTCGACGGTGTCGCCGCGCACGCGGAAGGTGCCCTGCGTGAAGTCGACGTCGTTGCGCTCGTAGTTCAGGTCGACGAGCCGGGCGAGCAGCTCCTCGCGGCCCACCTCCTCGCCGACTTCCAGGCGGAGCGCCATGTCACGGTAGTTCTGCGGGTCGCCGAGCCCGTAAATCGCGGAGACCGAGGCGACCACGATCACGTCGTCTCTGGTGAGCAGCGAGCGCGTCGCGGAGTGACGCAGCCGATCGATCTCTTCGTTTATCGACATTTCCTTGTCGATGAACGTGTCCGTCTGCTCGACGTACGCCTCCGGCTGGTAGTAGTCGTAGTAGGAGACAAAGTACTCGACGGCGTTGTCCGGGAACAGCTCGCGGAACTCCTCGTACAGCTGGGCCGCCAGCGTCTTGTTATGAGCTAACACGAGGGTCGGTTGATCGAGTTCTTCGGCGACCCACGAGACGGTGTTCGTCTTCCCGGAGCCGGTGACGCCGAGGAGGGTCTGTCTGTCGGCGCCCGACTCGAACCCCTCAACGAGTTCCGCTATCGCCTCGGGCTGGTCGCCCGCGGGCTCGAACGGGGCGTCGACGCGGAAGGGGCGGTCGACGGTCGGTCGGTCCTCTGAGAGGGGAGAGTCGGCGTCGCTCACGATAGGCGTTGTTGGCGACGGAGACACTTGAGCGGCGCGGGGGACCGACGACGACGCGGCCCCGTGCGGGCGGTCACATCCCTCTGCGAATGTCTTTCTTATCGATCCCTCTCGACAACAACCCGATATTTTCGTCCGGCGATCGCTCTCCGGCTCCGGCCAGATGGACGAGCGGGGCGTGTGAACTACCCCGCCCTGCTCGGCCTGACAGCCTCGCTGAGGGCGGGGCTTCCTGATTCCACGACGCGCTTTGCAGATACAGGTGTATCCACAGGGAGTGCAGTCTCCACAGGCGTTTCTTCGGAGTGTCCCACTCCTAGTTGCTCGACGGGATGATTCCGTGGGACAACGCACGCTTCTTGTCGCGTTTGAACGCTGTCCGTGTCCGTCAACTTCGCAAGGAGCGAGTCGTTCCACTCGGAACAACGAGCGAGTCGAAGCCGACAGGTCGGAACGCCCATCTTACCTTGTCATCGAGCGGTTGGCGATATAAATGCTCGCGTGGGCCTGTGGGCCTGCTACCGAACACTGGTTGAGAACTGTGCGGCGCTGTATCCCCTCCCTGCTCGCGCCTCCCCTTCGGTCGGCGCTCGCTGAGGAAGGGGGATTAGCGCCTATTTTCAGCTAACGCGGTTACGCTCGCGTAGCCCGGTCCCTCGTCGCCGTCCTCGTCAGTCCCCTGTCTGCCGAGGACCTTGACGTTCACGGCGTTGAGCCCTTTCCGGCCTTTGTCGGTCTGTGTCAACGCGTGCGACGCCATCGCCTCGATCAGTTCCGCCTTGTTCATCTCGGTTCCCTGTACCCGAGCGCTGCCGATCACCGACCCGTACCGGCTCCGGTCGCGGGAGAACCCCTCGACGATGCGGTCGTCGACGTCGTCGCTCTCGATGTCGTCGGGGGTCACGCTCGCGACCTCGGTCGGCCCCTCGTCGAACAGGAGCGTCGCCGAGTCCTCGTACAGCGCGCCCTCGTCGAGGACCCACCCGCCGGCGAAGATGATCTGATCGTCGTGGACGATCCGCCGGACGTAGAACAGCCCGGGCAGCGGACACGGGCAGTCCGCGGGCGTCACGGCCACGGGACAGACCAGCGTCGAGCTCACCGAGGCGTCGCCGTCGCCGTCTCCCGGCATCACCATATCTCTGTCTTCGCCCAGGATGATCTCGCCCGTGACGTCGTCGGCCACGAGGAAGACACGTTTTCCATCGGTGTCGGCCGACGCCGGCGCGCCGCCAACGACAGCGCCTCCTTCGGTAGCGAAGCCGACTATCGCCCGGTTCTCGGTACGATACGTGTCCAGTTCCGCCGAGAGGATCGTCTGACAGGCGACGTCCCTGTGCAGCGAGACGGGGCCGTCGAGTCGAACGCAGCCCTCGTCGTCGTACTCGATGCCCCGCGTCCCGTATCGGTCACTGAACGGTGTCCGTCGACCGTCTGGCTCGTGTGAGGGGGCGAAGTACGCGAGGACCCGGTCCAGTGTGAGCTCCTCGGCCAGCGAGCCGAGGTCGCCCGGCAGGCTGGCGTCGGGCAGACAGACCGTGAAGCGCTCGCCGACGGTCGGCTCGTCTCGCAGGTACTCGATGACGTCGATGAACCGCGGGCGCCCGGGCTGCCGTTCGACGAGCACGTCGTCGAGCCGTTCGATGTCGCCGAGGACGATCTCCTCGACGCCCGCGAGCTCTCGGGCCGCCACGGTCCAGTCGGCGTCGTCGACGGCCCGACGCGCGATCCGAACGCCCAGCTCTCGAACGTCCGAGTTCTCGCGGACCGTCTCACAGACGCCGGTCCCACATTTGTCGAGTTTCGGTCTGAGAGCGATCTCCGTGGCGTCGATGAACGCGTCGAGGGCGCGTTTCGCTTCGCCCGGAGCGCGTCGGTCCACGGCGTCCCGTGCGGTCGTGACGTGGCCCAGCAGCTCGAGTTCGACGTCCAGAATACCGTCCGCGTCATCGTCAGCGTCGTCGACGTCGTCGGCATCGTCGATGTCGTCGTCGGGGCCGGCCCACCACTCGGAGCGAGGTTTGTTCGAGCGCGAGGAGTTGTAGTCCTGCGCTTTCGTCACGCCGCTGGTCGAAAAGCCTTCGAGTTCGAGTTCCCGTGCCTCCGCCCGAGCCGTCGCCGGCACGTACGCCACCCCGACCGGGCCGGTGCGGAGGACCTGCGCCCGGTCGCTGCGCTCGTCGTCGCTGGCGCTCCCCGCTAATTCGTCTCGCGACGACCGTCCGCCGTAAAACGCCGCCGGCGTGGAGACCGTCGTCCCGAGCACCTGTTCGCCGGCGCGGTCCACCAGCCCGTCGAGGCCGGAACACCCCGCGAGCCCGCCGAGTGCGACGACCCCACCGGCGGCGAGAACCGCCCGTCTCGTCGGTCCGAGTCCGTCGGTACTGCCTCCGGTTCGGCGTCTCGCGTCGGTGGGTTTTATACTCATACGGTATTCATAATGTTTTATAAGTATATAAGATAGCGTATGTCGTCACGCTCACTCGCACGTCGTTCGCCCGATGTCCCGGATCCGTCCGCTATGCCGGCTCGAAGCGACCGAGCTATCGGACGAAAACGTTTCCCCCTCGCCCCGCGACGCTCAACGTATGCGCATCGCTGTCCCCAACAAGGGCCGCTTACACGATCCGACGCTCTCCCTGTTAGAGCGCGCGGGACTCCACACCGAGGAGACCGCCGACCGCCAGCTGTACGCCGACACCGTCGACCCCGACGTGTCGATCCTCTTCGCCCGCGCCGCCGACATCCCCGAGTACGTCCGGGACGGCGCGGCCGACGTGGGGATCACGGGCCTCGATCAGGCCGCGGAGTCCGGCGGCGTCGCCGACTCCGCGAGCGCGGCGGCCGACGACGATCTCGTCGACCTGCTCGACCTCGGCTACGGCTCCTGTAAGCTCGTCCTCGCGGCGCCGGAGGACGGCGACATCGAGGGCGTCGCGGACCTCGCCGACGGAACGGTCGCCACCGAGTTCCCGGCGATCACCCGCGACTACCTCGACCGGGTGGGGGTCGACGCCGACGTGGTCACCGTGACGGGCGCGACCGAACTCACCCCCCACGTCGACATGGCCGACGCCATCGTCGACATCACCTCGACGGGGACGACGCTCAAGGTGAACCGCCTCGCCGTGATCGACGACGTGCTCGACTCCTCGGTGCGGCTGTTCGCGCGCCCCGACGCGGTCGACGACCCGAAGATCGAGCAGGTGCTGACCGCCTTCGAGTCGGTGCTCGCGGCCGACGGGCGCCGGTACCTGATGATGAACGCGCCGAAAGGGCGGCTCGACGAGGTAAAAGACGTGATCCCCGGACTCGGCGGCCCGACCGTGATGGACGTGGAGGCCGACGAGAACGGGAACGGCGTGGTGGCGGTCCACGCCGTCGTCGAGGAGCGCGACGTGTTCGCGACCATCTCGGAGCTGAAGTCGGTCGGCGCGACGGGAATCCTCGTCACGGAGATCGAGCGGCTCGTCGAGTGAGACCGGGGAAACGAGAGGAAGATCCCTACGCGTCGCCGATCAGCCGTTCCTTCTCGGCGCGCGTGAGCGACTTGATCGCGTGTTCGCGCGACATCGCGGCCGACTTCGAGTCGAACGACTCGACGTGGCGCAAGGTCACGGGGGTCCGCCCGCGGGTGTACTTGGCGCCCTCGCCGGCGTCGTGTTCGGCGACGCGCCGCTCCACGTCGGTGGTGTAACCGGTGTAGAGCGTGCCGTCGGCACACTCGATGACGTACACGTACTGAGACGAGTCTCGGCTCGGCGTCGACACGAAACGGGATCGGCGCGACCGGAACGAATAGCTGCCGGTCTCGACCTCGTGGCGGGAGCGACGGGTCAGTCTCCGGTGCGGGCGCGTTCCCGGGAGACTTCGGCGATCCCGGCATTCGCGGAACAGTCTGGACAGGCGTTGAGGTCGCCGTGCTCGTCTGCAAACACGCGCGCGAAGCGGTCCGAGACGTGCGACCCGCAGTGGTCACAGCGTGGCATTTGGTACCGGTATCCACCGGCGTATAACAGTAGGGTCTCGACGAACAAATACCCTTTCTCACCCCCATCAGCTTCCGGAAAAACCCTTATAAACGTCCGTCGCAGGAAGGGCGCCGAACCCGGCGATCAGTCGCGACCGGCCGCGTCGACTGCCCGGGCGATCAGGCCCGCCTGCGCGCCGGCGACGAAGCCGGCGTCGACGTTCACCGTCGTGAGCACCGAACAGGACTGGAGCGCGCCCTCAAGCGCCGCGACGCCCTCGCCGCCGACGCCGTACCCGGTCGAGACCGGCAGCGCGATCACCGGTGCGGCGACGAGCCCCGCGACGACCGTCGGCAACGCCCCCTCGCGGCCGGCGGCGACCACGACCACGTCCGCCTCGCGGACGCGATCGCGCTGGTCCAAGATCCGGTCGAGGTTCGCGACCCCCACGTCGTCGACTCGGTCGACCGTCGCGCCGATCTCGCGGGCGACCACCGCCGCCTCTCCCGCGACCGCCGCGTCCGCGGTACCGGCCGCGACGATCGCCACGGTCGCGTCGAGGGCCGGGGGGTCGAAATCGTCGGCGTGAACGACGACGGTGTCGGTCCGCTCGTCGTGGTCGACCGTCGCGCTCAGCGCGTCGTCGGTATCTGGACCCTCCGTAAACGCGGTTCGGATCGCGGCCGCGTCGTCGGCGTCCGCCCGCGTGACGAGCGCGCGGCCCGTCGTCTCCACCGCGGTCGTCGTCAGGGCGGCGACCTCCGCTGGCGTCTTCCCCTCCGCGAGGATCGCTTCGGGGATCCCGCGCCGGCTCTCGCGGGCGGCGTCGAACCGCCCCGCCGCCGTCGTCGCGTAACCCGCGAGCCGTGACTCCGCCTCCGCGACGCCGATCTCCCCGGCGTCGAGCGCCTCAAGCGTGTCGCGCATGGTCCCTCGTCCGGGCCGAACGGTGTCGTACCTATCGATCCGAGCCGATCTCGGGCGGCGATCGGACCTCAATCTCACAAGGTTTATAAGTGAGCATATCCCGGCACTGCCGCAAACAGCCCGCACGGCGTCCCTCGCGGGCGAATTCAGGAACTCTTATTAACTGTCGACGGATAGCGTCGAGCGCATGGCAGACCTTATTGTCAAAGCGACCGTCAAGGAAGCGCTGGACGACAAAAACGTTGCTTCGGACTTCTACGACGCGCTGGACGAGGAAGTCGAGGAGCTGCTCGAAGACGCCGCGCGCCGCGCCGAGGCCAACGACCGGAAGACGGTCCAGCCTCGCGACCTCTAAGACGGACGCGCTCTCCGTTCCGCATTTTTTGAGCGATCACTGACCGACGAGCGGTGCGTCCGTCGGTTCGCTGAGACCGCTCACCGCGTCACGATCCGGACGCCAGTCTCCGTCCCCACGTGGACCTCGTCCGCGAGGCCGACGAAGATTCCGTGTTCGACGACGCCGGGCGTCGTCGCCAATGTCGTCGCCAGCGCATCGGGATCTTCGATCTCACCGAACGCGCAGTCGAGCACGAGGTTCCCGTTGTCCGTGACGACCGGCCCGTCCTTCCGTTCTGCGCGCCGCAGGGCTGGCTCGCCGTCGGCCGCTCGCACCGCCTCGGCGACCGCGGTTCGGCCGGCGGGGAGCACCTCCACCGGAACCGACCGATCGAGGACCGGCGCCTCCTTCGAGGGGTCGGCGACGACGAGAAAGCGGTCCGCCGCCGCGTCGACCAGCTTCTCGCAGGCGTGGGCGGCGCCGCCGCCCTTTATCAGGGGGCCGGCAGTCGGGTCGTCGCCGCGACCGACCGCGACCTGATCCGCCCCGTCGATCGCGACGTCGATCCCGGGCGCGTCGGGGCCGACCGCCTCGTCGAGGTCGAGGGGTGGAATCCCGCACTCCGCCGCGAGTTCGCGACTCGCGAAGGATGTCGCCACGCCCCGAACCTCGAGGCCGGCGTCGACTCGGTCGCCGAGTCGTCGGATCGCGTGGGCCGCGGTCGACCCGGTTCCGAGGCCGACCACGTCGCCGTCGGCCACCGCCTCGGCCGCCGACTCGCCGGCGCGTCGCTTCGCCGCATCGCTGCCGCCGCTCGTCTTCATGACGGCGACTGCGTGCGGAGCCGTTGAAAAGGCGTCGGGCTACTCCAGCCGGTCGAGCACCGCCTCGGCCTCGTAGGCCAAAGAGAGCTCGCGGGAGCGCCCGCGTCCGTCCACGTCGGCGTACTCGGCGTCGATCACACCGAGCTGGTCGAGCTTGTTGATGATCTCGGAGTAGCGGGTGTAGCCGAGGTCGGTCTCGTCGTGGAACGCCTCGTACACCGGTCCGGCGCGCTCGCCGTCGTTCTCGGCGAGGACGCGGACGAGGGCGCGCTCGGACTCCGAGAGGCCGCGGAGCGAGCGCGAGAGGTGGACGTGTTTGGACTTGTCGTACGCGGACTCCACGTCCTCCTCGGCGATCGCCTTCGAGGCGCGCATCTCCGCGTTGAGCCCGGCCCGACGGAGGAGGTCGATCCCGACCCGGAGGTCCCCGCTCTCGGCGGTGAGCTCCGCGACGCGCTCCAACTCGGCGTCGCCGATGACGCCGTCGTGGAACCCGCGCTTCGCGCGCTCGAAGAGGATGTCGTAGATCTCGGTCGCGTCGTAGACGGGGAAGTACACCTCCTCGGGCCGAAAGACGGACTGAACCCGGGTGTCGAGGTCGTCGATCACGTCGAGGCCCAGATCGGAGGACACGACGATCACGCCGATCTTCGCGCCGGAGTGCGCCTCGTGGGCGCGCAGAAGCGAGTAGAGAGTGTCGGACGCCTCGTTCTCGTAGAAGAGGTAGTTCACGTCGTCTAAGGCGACGACGAGCACGTCGTCCTCCTCGACGAGCCGGTCGGTGATCTGCCCGAACAGCTTCTTAAAGGAGATCCCGGAGGAGGGCGGCTCGTAGTCGAATATCCCCTCGAACAGCCGCGAGAAGACGGCGTACCGCGTCGAGTCCACCTGACAGTTCACCCGGACCGTTCGCACGTCGGTCCGGGCGCCGAGCTCGCCGAACAGCTTCTGGACGGCGGTGGTCTTCCCGGTCCCGGGCGGGCCGCGCACCATCGTGTTAAGCGGGCGGGAGCCGCGAACGGCCGGGCGGAGCGCGTACTTCAAGCTCTCCAGCTGGCTCTCGCGGTGGCGGAACGTCTCGGGGACGTGGTCGATCTCGAACACCGACTCGTCGCGGAACACCGACTCGTCCCACGAGAGCATGTCGCCGCCGGCGTCCCCGGTCATGTGAACACCACGATAGGGAGCCCACTTAACCGTTGCCCGCGGGGACGGTGAAACTGAAACTTGTCGCCTGCGACGCTCATCCGCCGGGTATCGCCGACCGATCGTTCACTCTCGGGACGGTTGGATCGGAGCGCTCTCGCGTACCGATCACGCCCGCTCGAGCACGAGGACGTACCGCGTGAGCGACCGGTGGACCCGGCGCTCGAAGACGGCGTCGACCGCCCAGCCGGCTCCCCGAGCCTCTCGCCGCCAGTCGCGGTCCGCGATCACCACGGCCCGGGGAGCGACGCGGGCGGCCTCCGCGAGCGCGCCCGCAACGAGGTCCGCGAGCTCGTGGCGGGCAATCTTCGACTGGCGCCCGTAGGGGGCGTCGAACGCGACCCCGTCGGCCGCGTCGTCTCGGAGGGGAAGGGCCGTGGCGTCGCCGCGGGCGACGTGCCAGTCGGGGGCAGAATCGTCGGGAGTGACGCCCACGTACTCCCGGAGGTTCTCGCGCGTCCCGCGGACCATCTTCGCCTGGGCGTCACATGCGATCGTGTCGCTTCCGACGATTCCGGCCTCCAGCGGGAGCCCGCCGGTACCGCACATCGGGTCGAGGAGGGTCCGACCGGGCGCGGCGCCAGCGAGGTTGGCGTACGCGCGGGCGTCGGCCGGCGCCATGCTCCCCGGCTGGAAGAAGGGCCGGTCGGTCGGCTTGGGCGCGAAGTCGCGGGCGGCCTCAACGGCGACCCACCCGAGCGCGCAGAGATCGGTCTCGCCGCCGTCCGCGCCCGGGACCGCGTCGTGGTCGTCGCGCTCGCCGGCCGCGAACAACGCGCGCAGGACGTGGTCGGGGTCGTCGAGGTCGACGTCGAACCCGCGGTCGACGAGGACGCCGCCTAACTCGCGTTCGGCGGCGCTCGTCGAGACGTCCGTCGTATTCCGGACGTTGCGGGCGCGCACCGCGACGGTTCCCGACCGGTCGAGCGGCGCCGCGTCGAGCGCGGCCGCGGCGGCGTCGATCTCGGCGTCGGTCCGGGCGATCGCCTCGTGGGCGGCGCGGGTGTAGGCGAGCCGACGGACGGGAGCGCCCGCGCTGCTGCCGCCCTCATCGTCTCCCGCGCTGCTGCCGTCCTCACCGCCGACGCTCCGACCGCCGACGCTCCCGGCGCGCGCGACTCCCGGCGCGAGCAGCTCCACGCTCGCGGCCGCGACGGCGGCCTCGCGGGCGGCGAACGCGTCCTCCTCGCCGGCGAGTTCGAGCCAGTACACGCCGCTGGGTCCGGCCGCCGGTCGCAAGAGGATAGCGGTTCCGACCAGCCACCTTTTTACGTGCTTCAGGTGTGTATCGAGGTAGTAATGGCCGATCCGAAGGAGACGATCACAATAGAGAATGTCGTTGCCTCCACGGGGATCGGGCAAGAGCTCGATCTCCAGAGTGTCGCGATGGACCTCGAGGGCGCCGACTACGACCCGGAGCAGTTCCCAGGACTGGTCTACCGCACCACGGACCCGAAGTCGGCCGCGCTGATCTTCCGATCGGGAAAGATCGTCTGTACGGGCGCGAACTCAATCGACGCCGTCTACGAGAGCCTCGACCTGGTCTTCGACGAGCTCCGCAAGCTCCAGATTCCCATCGAGGATCCCGAGATTACGGTCCAGAACATCGTCACCTCCGCCGACCTCGGTGAGGACCTCAACCTCAACGCGATCGCGATCGGGCTCGGCTTGGAACACATCGAGTACGAGCCGGAGCAGTTCCCCGGACTCGTCTACCGGATCGACGACCCCGACGTGGTGGCGCTGTTGTTCGGCAGCGGGAAGCTCGTCATCACCGGCGGGACGAGCCCCGACGACGCCGCGGCCGCGGTCGACGTGATCGTCGAAGAGCTGGACGGTCTCGGACTGCTGGGGTAGGCGATCGACGCGCGGCGTCGTTCTCCCGTCCCGATTCCGCGATCACTTTTATTCGCCGGCTCGTAGGTCCCCTATGCTCCTTCAGACGGTGACGCCGGCGTCGGTGCTGGGGACGACCGTCCTGTTCGCGCTGTTCCTCTCCGTGACCGCTCACCTCGCCGCCCGAAACGTTCTCGGCGACGTGGATCCGCGCCGCGCGCTGTACGTCGGCCCGCTCCCCGCGGTGATCGGCGTCGTCGGGGGCGCCTTCGGCCTCCCCGAGGCGCTGATCGTCGCGGCCGCGCTCCTCGTCGACGGTGCGATGTTCGCGTGGAGCTACGACCAGCCCCGACGGCTCGTGATCGGGATGACCGTGATCCACGCGGTGATCACGACGCTGCTCGGGATCGTGCTGCTTGGAATTGCGGTGCTGCTCGCGGCGCGTCCGGGGTGACGCGGCACGTCCGGGTGACGGAGACCGGGAGTCGCCGGCGGGGGCCTTCGCCCGCGACCGACTCACGGCTCCGGCGGCGCTCCGTCGTAAGCGTCGTGGTCCCCGTAGAAGTTTAACATCGCGAACTTCAGCTTCTCCGGGTCGATATCGAGCAGTTCCGCGCGCTCCTCCGGCGGGAACGCGCCGCGGACCGAGTACTTCCCCATGTCTGCGGTCGTGTACCGCCGGTCCGCGAGGATCCGGACACCGAAGTCGTCGGGGCCGCGGATGACCCGACCGAGCGCCTGTCGCGTCTTGCGGATCGTCGGGATCTCGACCGCGTACGCCCAGCCGGAATCCCGGGAGCGGTCGCGGTCGGAAAACGCTCGGTTGTAGGCGTCCTGAACGGCCTCCATCCGGTCCGAGAGATGCGGATAGGGGACACCGACGACGACCACCGTCCGGGCGTCGTCGCCGTCGAAGCTCACGCCCTCCCCGAGCGTCCCCCACAGGGAGGTAAAGAGAGTCGCGTCGTCGCTCTCGACGAACCGGCGGCGAAGCTCCTCCTCGTCCTCGCCGGGACCGTCGAGGGAGAGGGACCCGAGGTCGGCGCCCGCGAGCCGCTCGTAGTAGCGCTCCGCCTCGGCGTAGGAGGGGAAGAAGGCGAGCGTGTTTCCCGGGGTGAAGCGGATCGCGTCGCGCAGCAGCGACGACACCGTCTCTTGGGTCTCCGGGTCGTTGCGCTCGGAAGCGAACAGCGGCGGCGTGTCGACCGCGAACGTCCGACGATTCTCTTCGGGGTACCCCATCTCGTACGCCAGCGCCGCCACGTCCTCCAGTCCGAGCACGTCCTTGGTGACGTCGAACGGGCGAAGCGTCGCGCTCATCAGCACCGAGGCGGCGACCTCGTCGAACAGCGCCTCGGTGACGCGGCGAGGGATGCAGGTGTACAGCTCCGCGCGCCCGTACACGTCGTCGGTGGCACCGTCGCGGCGCACGGAGACGACCGGGTACTGGCCGAGCGCCGTTCCCTCTTCCATCCACGTCGAGACGAACCGGGCGACCTGCAGGGTCTGGCACTCGGTGCGGGTCGTGGTCTCGCCGTCGCGGTAGCGGCGCTCGTACTCCTCGTCGAGCGCCTGCCCGAGCTGGACGGCGAGCTCCGTCTCCGTGTCGATCCCGTTCCCCTCGTAGTTGCGGAGGAACGCGAGCGTGAGGTCGTCTCGGCGGTCGTCGTTGGCGATCGAGAGGTCCTCCCAGTTCTCGTCGATCGAGCCGCGTTGGCCGACGCCGAGCGCGTCGTCGTACGTCTCGATCAGGGCGTCACGGAACCCGCGGACGACGTTTTCGGCCGCGTCGGCGCGGGAGTCGTCGCTCTCCGTGAGCTCGTCGAGGGCGGCGTCGAGCGTGTTCTCCGTGAGGGTCCGCGTGGCGTGGTCGCGGGCGGCGTCCTCGATGTTGTGGGCCTCGTCGAAGACGGTGATTATCTCGGAGGGGTCGCGGTCGATCCACCGGAAGAACTGCTCGCGGATGTTCGGGTCGAGCAGGTGGTGATAGTTACACACCACCAGGTCGACGCCCTCCATCCCTTCCTTCAACAGCTCGTAGCCGCACAGTTCGCGTTCGTCCGCGTACGCGTACACGTCCTCGGGGGTGCGAACGTCCTCGAACAGCCACCCGAAGAACTCGTCGGTGTCCTCGAGGAGGTTGTTGCGGTAGTGGGCACAGACGTTTGCGGTCTCGTACTCGTCGATCTCGGCTTCCAGCTCGTCGAGCTCGTCCATGACCGACTCGCGGGCCTCTGCGGCCCCCGCGTCGCCCTCGCGACTCTCGGCCAGCAGCTCGCGCTGGCGGGCCTCCAGCTCGCGGACCTCGCTCTCCGTCTCGACCATCTCGCGGGTGGTGTCCCGGAGGGTCTGACACTCCTGGTAGTCGACGTCGATGTGGCACATCGACGATTTCCCCTTAAATACGACCGCGCGGATGGGCGCTTCGCGGGTGATCGCGCGGGCGTCCTCGACGAACTGTCGCATCTGCTGGTGGACGTTGGTCGTGATGACGACCGTGCGGTCGTGCTCGCGGGCGTGTTCCAAGGCGGGGACGAGCGCGGAGAGGGTCTTTCCCGTTCCGGGCGCGCCCTCGAACAACACGTCCTGTCCGCGGTCCAGCGCGTTGGCGATCCTGTCCATCGCCTCGCGCTGGTTCGGGTACGGCTCCTCGTACGGGAAGAACCGCAGATGCGGCGACTCTGACACGGGACAGGGTTCGGCGCCATCGGCTAAAAGGGGTGGGGTGGCGGAGCGGAAGTGGTCAGGCGGCGTCGTCGCTCCGCCGTCGCCCTCGCTGCCCGCACCGCCCGACCGTCCGCCACGCACCCGCCTTTTTAAGGACGCGCGGCGAGCATCCGCAGACGAATGTTCGACGAGATCCTCGAGAAGTTCGAGGGATCACCCAGCCAGCAGGCGGTGATCCGGCTGTTCTTAGAGCGCGGGTTCTCCGTCAACGAGGCGGGACGGGTCGTTTCCGGCGGGATCGAGATCCCCTACACCGGGATCGCGCGCGAGCTCGACGTCGACCGCCGCGTCGTCGATTCGACAACGGACGCGATACTGGCCGACCCGGAGCTGAAACGCATCTTCACGAACATCTCGTCGGTGCCGAGCCTGATGGATCTCGCCCCCGTGCTGGACCTGACGGTGCTCACTATCGAGGTCGCGGCCGCCGACGAGGCCGGAATCGTCGCCGAGGTGACCGGGATCTTAGCCGATCACGGCGTTTCGATCCGGCAGGTACTGAGCGAGGACCCCGAGTTCACCGACGACCCCAAGCTGTACGTGATCACCGACACCGACATCTCCGGCGACCTGCTCGTTGAGATCCGCGATCTAGCGTACGTCCGCCGCGTCGGGTTCTGAGGCGGTTGCACTGCGGAGCAGCCGCTGACCGTCGGCCGACGACCAGTTCCGCCGAGTCGCCGTGTCGCCGCCTCCGCCCGAGACCATTTATACGGTGCCGAGCCATTCCGGAGCGCGATCCCCGCTCTGTTTTCACTTTCACTCGGGTGTAAACCAGTCTTTATACGGGATGGCGAACAAGGGTCGTGTACATGCCAGAAGACGAACTCGAGGACCTCCCCGGAGTCGGCCCCGCCACCGCAGACAAGCTCGTCGAGAACGGGTTCGAGAGCTACCAGTCGATCGCCGTTGCGAGCCCCGGCGAGATGTCGAACACCGCCGATATCGGCGAGTCGTCCGCCAGCGACATCATCAACGCCGCCCGAGACGCCGCCGACGTCGGCGGCTTCGAGACGGGCGCCGCCGTACTCGAGCGCCGCGAGGAGATCGGGAAGCTCTCCTGGCAGATCGACGAGGTGGACGACTTGCTCGGCGGCGGCATCGAGACGCAGTCGATCACCGAGGTGTACGGTGAGTTCGGGTCCGGGAAGTCGCAGGTGACCCACCAGATGGCCGTCAACGTCCAGCTCCCGGCGGAGCACGGCGGCCTCAACGGCGGGTGCATCTTCATCGACTCGGAGGACACGTTCCGCCCGGAGCGGATCGACGACATGGTGCGCGGACTCGACGACGAGATCCTCGCCGACGAGATGGAGCGGCGCGAGATCGAGGGCACCCCGAGCGACGAGGCGGCGATGGAGGAGCTGATCGAGGCGTTCTTAGACCAGATTCACGTCGCCAAGGCGTTCAACTCCAACCACCAGATCCTGCTCGCGGAAAAGGCCAAGGAGCTCGCCGGCGAACACGAAGAGAGCGAGTGGCCCATCCGGATCGTCTGTGTGGACTCGCTGACCGCCCACTTCCGCGCCGAGTACGTCGGTCGAGGCGAGCTCGCCGACCGTCAACAGAAGCTCAACAAGCACCTCCACGACCTGATGCGGCTCGGCGACCTGTTCAACACCGCCATCCTCGTCACCAACCAGGTCGCGTCGAACCCGGACTCCTACTTCGGCGACCCGACGCAGGCGATCGGCGGCAACATCCTCGGACACGCCTCCACGTTCCGCATGTACCTCCGCAAGTCGAAGGGCGACAAGCGGATCGTCCGGCTCGTCGACGCGCCGAACCTCGCCGACGGCGAGGCCGTGATGCGCGTGCAGGGCGAGGGACTCAAGCCGGAGTAATCCGGCTCTCGTCCGTCGAGTAGCGCCGTCGATCACCGATCCGAATGCGGGTAGGCAACCCGATACCCGATCCCGACTCGGACGGCGAATACGGTTGACGAACGTCAACTTCCGCTCGGAAGGCTCGAAACGCCCGAAGTGGGTCTGTTAACGCCATCTTACCGGTATCGGCCCGAATCCGCACCGGCAAAAATTGCCAGTAGGGACCGCGCCCGGCGTCGCGCACCCCGAAACCGGCCGATTCGGCGCGTCGTAACAGAAAACATACAATACGCCCGTCCGATTTTATCGCAAGGATTGCGGGAAGTTCGGCGAGAATATGTCCTTATACATTATCGATCCGTCTTCATATCTGACAACCACCGTATTATAAACCTAATTTATTGTGAAACTCAACTCGAACGTTTATATATTCCTATTCCTCCTGTCGAGATGTGATTCAGTACATGAACGCAAGCGAAACAGGCATTTCGAAAGACGTACGTTCAGTTGAGGTGGGCAAATCGTGACGGGCGGCGTACTCGCGAGCATCGATCCGAGCGTCCTCGCAGAGGGGGTGAACCTGATGTGGGTCGCAGTGGTCTGTTTCCTGATCTTCTTCATGCACGCCGGCTTCGCGATGCTCGAGGCGGGACAGGTGCGTGCGAAGAACGTCGCGAACCAGCTCACGAAGAACCTGCTCACCTGGGGAATCGGTATCCTCGTGTACTTCCTCGTCGGCTTCGGCATCGAGGGCGTCGCCGGCGGCGGCGGCTTCTCTCCGGCGTCCGCGCTCGCGGACGGCGATTGGGTCAACAGCTGGCTGTTCGGCGCCGTCTTTGCGATGACGGCGGCGACGATCGTCTCCGGCGCGGTCGCCGGTCGCGCGAAGCTCCGCGCGTACGTGGCGTACACGATCGCGATCTCGGCGGTCATTTACCCGGTCGTCGCGGGCATCACCTGGGGCGGCGGGCCCCTGGCCGCCGTCGGCTTCGTCGACTTCGCGGGCGGGATGATCGTCCACGGCGTCGGCGGCATCGCCGGCCTCACCGCGGCGTACATGCTCGGACCGCGCATGGACCGCTACTCGGAGGACGGCAGCACGAACGTCATCCCCGGTCACTCGATGACGTTCGCGGTGCTCGGCACGCTGATCCTGGCGTTCGGTTGGTACGGGTTCAACGTCGGCACGACCGCGACCGTGTTCTCGGTCACCGAGTCCGGCGAACTCGCGCTGGGCGGCTACACAGTGGTCGGCCGCGTCGCGCTGACGACGACGCTCGGGATGGGCGCCGGCGCCGTCGGCGCGGCGCTCGGCTCGATGTACCTCACGAAGAAGGTCGACACCCTCTACGTCGCGAACGGCGTACTCGCCGGCCTCGTCGCGGTTACCGGGATCGCGGACCTTGCCACCTGGTGGGGCGCCATCCTGGTCGCGCTCGTCTGCGGCCTCCAGCTCCCGCTGGTGTTCGAGTTCGTCGCGGACAAGATGAAGATCGACGACGTGTGCGCAGTCTTCCCCGTTCACGGCTCCGCGGGCGTCATCGGCGTCCTCGCGCTGCCGTTCGTCAGCGTCAACGGCTTCTCCGTCGACCTGCTCGTCTCGCAGGTCATCGGCGTCGTCGCCATCGCGGCGTGGACCGTCCTCACGACCGCTCTGGTCTTCGGCGCGTTCAAGGCCACCGGTCAGGCCCGGGTCACCCCCGACCACGAACGCGACGGCCTCGACGTCAGCGAACACGGCGTCGAGACGTACCCCGAGTTCGGCCGCGCGAACGTCGCGACCGACGGCGGCGCCGCCGTCGTCGACACCACCGAGGACTCCCCGCGCGCTGACGGCGGCGAGGAGGCCGGCTCGGAGATCAAGATGGTCACCGCAGTCGTCCGCCCCGACAGGCTCGGAGCGATCAAGAAGGCGCTCGCGGAGATCAACGCGCCCTCGCTCACCGTGACGAACGTCTCCGGCCGCGGCAGCCAGCCCGCGAAGAAGGGCCAGTGGCGCGGCGAGGAGTTCACGGTCGACCTCCACCAGAAGGTGAAAGTGGAAGTGGTCGTCGCCGACATCCCGGCCGACGAGGTCGCAGACGCGATCGCCGGCGCCTCGAAGACCGGCGAGCCCGGCGACGGGAAGGTGTTCATCATGCCCGTCGAGGACGCGCTGCAGGTCCGCACGGGGACGACCGGGCCGGAGGCCGTGTAAGCTCCGGACACCGCGGCGGAAACCGAACGCACCGGATCACCAATCGACGTGCGCTTTTCCGATAGCTCTACGACGCCGAGTTGCGACACCGATTCGCGACGCCGATTTGCGACGCCGGCTGGCCGGCTCCGGTGATCTGAAGTTGGTCTCGCCGCCCGGTTCGGCAACTACTTTCATCCCGCCGACCCAACCGTTGGACATGAACCACGAGCGCTCGCGCGCGCTGTACGACCGCGCGCTGTCGGTCATGCCCGGCGGCGTCAACTCTTCCGTCCGGGCGACGATGCCGCATCCGTTCTTCATCGAGCGCGGTGACGGCGGCCACGTGATCGACGCCGACGGTAACCGCTACGTCGACTGGGTGATGGGGTACGGGCCGCTCCTGTACGGCCACGACCTGCCCGACCCGGTCCAGGCGGCGATCCAGTCGCACGCGTCTGCGGGCCCGATGTACGGCGCGCCGACCGAGATCGAGGTCGAACACGCCGAGTTCGTGGCGCGACACGTCCCGAGCGTGGAGTCGATCCGGTTCGTCAACTCGGGGACCGAGGCGACCGTCTCGGCGGTGCGGCTCGCGCGCGGCCACACCGGTCGCGACAAGATCGTCGTGATGCAGGGCGGCTACCACGGCGCACAGGAGTCGACGCTCGTTGAGGGGTCACCGGGAGACGCACATCCCTCGACGAAGGGGATCCCGGAGTCGTTCGCCGAGCACACCCTCCCGATCCCGTTTAACGACCCGCAGGCTGCGAAAGAGGTCTTCGCGGAGCACGGCAACGAGATCGCCGCCGTTCTCGTCGAGCCGATCTTGGCGAACAAGGGTATCGTCACGCCGATCGACGGCTACCACGAGACGCTCCGAGACCTCTGTGACGACCACGGCTCGCTGCTGGTCTTCGACGAGGTTATCACCGGGTTCCGGGTGGGTGGCCTCGGCTGCGCGCAGTCGAAGTTCGGCGTCACGCCCGACGTGACGACGTTCGGGAAGATCATCGGCGGCGGGTTCCCGGTCGGCGCGATCGGGGGGAAAGCCGAGATCATCGAGGAGTTCACCCCCGCGGGCGACGTGTTCCAGTCGGGGACCTTCTCCGGACACCCGGTAACGATGGCCGCCGGGAAAGCCGGACTGGAGTACGCCGCCGAAAACGACGTGTACGAACACGTCAACCGCCTCGGCCGCAAGCTCCGAGAGGGGATCGCCGAGATCTGCGCGGAACGGGCACCCGAGTACACCGTCGTCGGCACCGACTCGATGTTCAAGACGATATTCACCCGAGATGCGCCCGATGACGTGGACGCCTGCTGTGCCGGCGGCTGTCGGCAGAACCCCGACTGCGCCCGCTACGACAGCTGCCCGAAGACGGGCGCCGACGTGGCTCGCGCCGCCACCGACCGGTGGGAGCGCGTGTTCTGGCAGGAAATGAAGGAGCGAGGCGTGTTCCTCACCGCCAACCAGTTCGAGTGTCAGTTCACCTCCTACGCGCACACAGACGAAGACGTCGAGGAGACGCTGGCGGCGTACCGAGAGGCGATCTGACCGAGAGCGTCGGCGACGGTCTCGTCCCTTTCTTCCGCCTACAGCAGTACCGCGCCGGCCAGTCCGAGGAAGACGAAGAAGCCGAGCACGTCGGTCGCGGTCGTGATGAAGATGGTCGCCGAGGTCGCCGGGTCGTATCCGAGCTTGTCTACGATCAGGGGCGTCAGCGCACCGAAGAAGCCCGCGATAACGAGGTTCGCGACCATCGACACCCCGATGACGGCGCCGAGCAGGACCCCGAACTCGCCGTACGAGAAGGCGGTCGCGATAACCGCCACGAGCGCGCCGGTGATAAGCCCGTTCGCCGCGCCGGCGATCGCCTCGTTCGCGATGACGCGTCTCCCGGTCGAAAGCGACACCTGGCCGAGCGAGATCCCGCGGACGGTGACCGCCATCGACTGCGTGCCCGCGTTCCCGCCCATCCCGGCGACGACCGGCATGTAGGCCGCGAGGATCGCGACGGCGGTGATTGTCGACTCGAAGAGGCCGACCACCGCCGCGGCCATGAACGCGGTCGCGAGGTTGAGGATGAGCCACTTATACCGCCGCCGGACCTTCACGACGGGCCCGTCGAGCACGCTCTCTTCTTCGGCGACGCCCGTGAACTCGTAGAGCCGCTCGCCGGCGGCCTCGTCGATCAGCTGGAGGAGGTTGCTCGCGTAGATCACGCCGAGGATGTCGTTGTCCTCGTCGAGCACCGCGACGGTCCGCTCGCTGTTCCGTCGGAACACCGCCAACACCTCCTCGTCGGCGCGGTCGTACCGGACTGACGGCGTCTCCCGGAGGTAGTCCGCGATCCGGTCGGTCTCCCGGTCCGCCACCGAGAGCGCCGCGCCGGGGAGCTCGCCGAGGAGCGCGTCCCCGTCGGTGACGAGGATCGTCGGGACGCGCCCCGTCCGGTCCTCGAAGCGGCGGACGCGCTCGGCCACCTCGTCGAACCCCCGACTCCGGTCGACGGTGACGTAATCGAGGTTCATCAGCCCGGCCGCGCTCTCGGGGTCGAACGACAGCAGGAAGTCGATCTTCTCGCGACGCTCGGCGTCGAGTGTCCCGAGCACCGCCGTCCGGGTCTCCGCGTCGGCGTACCCGAGCACGTCCGTCACCTCGTCCGGGTCGAGTCCATGGGTGAACCGCTCCAGTTGCGACCGGCTCATGTCCGCGACGAGCGCCTCCCGGGCCGGCTCCGAGAGCGCGAAGAACACGTCGCGCCGCTCGTCTCGCGGCAGCTCCGCGAACGGTACGGACGGCTCCGTCGACATCGAGATGGTCTCCCCTACATCTCCCGCCTGAGTGGCCATACGCGGGACGGAGGGGCCGTCGAGTCAATTATGTTCCCCTGCTCGGCACCGATCGGTTTTTAAAGAGTACGCGAGGTCTCGGTCGTCGTCCGCGATCGCCGCCGTCAGTCGTCGTCGGCCACCGCGGGCTTCCGACGGTCCTCGCGCGGCCCCTCCAGGTCGACGTCGGGGAGCATATCGCGGAGGTACCGTCCCGTGTGCGACTCGTCGGTGCGGGCGACCGCTTCCGGGGTCCCGCTCGCGACCAGTTCCCCGCCGCCGTCGCCGCCCTCGGGACCCAGATCGATCACGCGGTCGGCGTTTTTCACCAAGTCGAGCTCGTGTTCGATGACGACGACCGTGTTGCCGGCGTCGACGAGGCGGTGAAGCACGTCTATCAGCTTGCGCTCGTCCGCCTTGTGGAGCCCCGTCGTCGGCTCGTCGAGCAGGTAGAGGGTGTCGCCCGTCGACTTCTTGCCCAGTTCCTCAGCGAGTTTCACGCGCTGCGCCTCGCCGCCGGAGAGCGTGGTGGAGGGCTGACCCAGCTCCATGTAGCCGAGCCCCACGTCTTTTAAGAGCTTCAGGCGGCGCTGGAGCCCCTGGTGGCTCTCGAAGAAGTCGTACGCCTCCTCGACGCTCATGTCGAGCACGTCCGAGATCGTCGCGCCCTTGTACGTGACCTCGAGCGTCTCGTCGTTGTAGCGCGCCCCGCCGCACTGCTCGCAGGGGACGTACACGTCCGAGAGGAAGTTCATCTCGATTTTCACCGTCCCCTGGCCGCCGCACTCCTCGCAGCGCCCGCCCTTCACGTTGAAGGAGAACCGGCCCTTCTCGTAGCCGCGGCGCTTGGAGAGTTTGGTCTCCGCGAACAGCTCGCGAACGTAGTCGAACACGTCGGTGTACGTCGCGGGGTTCGACCGCGGCGTCCGCCCGATCGGCGACTGGTCGATGAGCCGCACGGTCTCGATCCCGTCGATTCCCTCGATCGCGTCGTGTTCGCCGGGATCGACCGAGGTGTTGTCGTTCATCTCGCGGGCGAGCCCTTTATAAAGAATGTCGTTGATCAGGGTGGACTTCCCGGAGCCGGAGACGCCGGTGACGGCCGTCAGCGTGCCGAGCGGAATCGACACGTCGAGGTCCGTGAGGTTGTGCTGGCGGGCGCCCCGCACCGTCAGCTCGCCGTCCGGCTCGCGGCGCTCGTCGGGCACCGGAATCTCCTTGCGTCCGGCGAGGTAGTCGGCGGTGATCGAGTCGTTGGCCGCGACGATGTCGTCGAAGTCGCCCTGCGCGACCACTTCGCCGCCGCGCTTTCCGGGACCGGGCCCCATGTCGATAATCTCGTCGGCGCGGCGCATCGTCTCCTCGTCGTGCTCGACGACGACGAGGGTGTTCCCGAGGTCGCGGAGCCCGGCCAAGGTGTTCAACAGGCGGTCGTTGTCGCGCTGGTGGAGCCCGATCGACGGCTCGTCGAGCACGTAGAGGACGCCGACGAGCCCCGACCCCACCTGCGTGGCGAGCCGGATACGCTGGCTCTCGCCGCCGGAGAGGGTCGACGCCTCGCGGTCGAGCGTGATGTACTCCAAGCCGACCTCCTCCATGAAGCCGAGCCGCGCGCGGATCTCTTTGAGAATCTCCGTCGCGATGGTGGTCTCGCGCTCGTTCAGCTCGTCTTCCATCTCCTCGAAGTGTTCGCGCGCCTCGACGATCGACAGCTCGCTCACCTCGGTGATCGCGGTGTCCCCCACGAGGACGTGTCGCGACTGCTCTTTCAGACGAGTCCCCTCGCACTCCGGGCAGGTCGTCACGGCCATGTACTCCTCGATGTGGTCGCGGGCGCGCTCGGAGTCGGTCTCAACGTGGCGGCGCTCCAAGTTCGGGATGACGCCCTCGAAGCGCTCGGTCTTCTCGCGGGTGCCGTTCTTCGTGGTCCACTCGAAGTGGACGAGGCCGTCGGTGCCGTAGAGGAACTGCCGCTGAATCGATTCGTCCAGCTCCTCGAAGGGCGTCGAAAGCGAGACGCCGAAGTGGTCGGCGACGTTGTCGAGCTGGCGGGAGTAGTAGGTGCGGTCGTAGCTCCACGGCTCGAAGACGTGTTTGAGCGGCTTCGAGGAATCGTCGATCACGAGACCCTCGTCGACCTCCTTCGTCGAGCCGATCCCCTCGCACTCGGGACAGGCGCCGTACGGGCTGTTAAAGGAGAACGACCGCGTCTCGATCGCGGAGAACTGCACGTCGGAGTTGGGGTTGCCCAACTCCTCGGAGAACTCGACGACGAGCCGGTCGTCGGCGTCGGCGTCCGCGGCCAGCGACCCGGTCGAGCGCGCGTTGGAGGCGAACGGCACGTCCTCGGGCGGGTCGGGGACGATCAGCTTGAGCGCGCCATCCGCCTCTTCTACGGCGGTCTCGACGGAGTCCGTGATCCGCGAGCGAGCGTCGGGCGAGACGGTGACCCGGTCGACGATCACGTCGATGGTGTGGTCGTAGTTCTCGTCGAGGTCAGGCTCGTCGAGGGTCAAGTCGATGGGTTCGCCGTCGACCTCGACGCGGGCGTACCCGTCGCTCACCAGCTCCTCGAATAACTCCTCGAACGCGCCCTTCTGATCGCGGACGACCGGCGCGGCGACCTTCGCGCGGGTCCCCTCGGGCAGTTCGAGGATCTGCTTCACCATGTCCTGTGCGGACTGCTCGCCGACCTCCTCGCCGGTGACGGGGTCGTACTGGGTGCCGATCCGGGCGTACAACAGCCGGAGGTAGTCGTGCAGTTCGGTGACGGTCCCCACGGTCGATCGGGGGTTGTTCGCGGCGTTCTTCTGGTCGATGGAGATCGCCGGCGAGAGCCCCTCGACCGACTCCACCTGCGGTTTGTCCATCTGTCCGAGGAAGTTGCGGGCGTACGCCGACAGCGACTCGATATACCGGCGCTGTCCCTCGGCGTAGACGGTGTCGAACGCGAGCGACGACTTCCCCGACCCGGAGAGCCCGGTGACGACGGTGAACTCCTCGCGCGGGATCGACACGTCGAGGTCCTTGAGGTTGTGTTCCTCGGCGCCGCGGACCTCGATGTTCTCTTTGCTCATAAGTTGGGATCCGCCGTGACGTGTGCGCTGCTTGCGGAATAAATGCGATTCATCGTTATCCGAATCAAGCGCTGAAGGCACTTAACGGACTCACTTCTCCCCATCCGATATGGGGTGACGTCGAACCGGCGGACCTCGTCGTCGCGAACCGCGCGTCGAAACGCCCGGACGCGTACGCTCGAGCGACGCGCACCGTCGCTTCCCTCCACCGGACGCAACCCCGCAGAGCCCGCCTCGAACGGGTCAGACCGTCCGATACGTCGTCATCGATGCCGACGGACGCGGGCGCGACCGCGTTCGACTCCTGTCTCGGGTGGGAACGGGCGGACAGAGAGCGCCACCTCGCGGAGACGACCGATGCGACGCTCGGTAGCTACCTGTCTTCCACCTGAGCGCTTCGCGAGTGGGTCCCCGACCCCGTCGACGTGAGAGGGACGGGTGACCGATCGGCGTCCGCGCCTCAGCGCCCGACGAGGTCCGAGGGCGGCGAGAGGTTCCGCCGGCCGCCGAAGGTGACGAGGAACAGGACGCCGATGCCGAGGCCGTACGCCGCCATCAGCGGGAGCGTCGCGAGGAACATGGTGATCACGTCGGCGGGGGTGAACACCGCCGCGAACAACATGATCCCCACGGTGACCTCGCGCCAGCGGCCCCGGAAGACGTCGTACGGGACGCCGGCTTTGTTCAACAGGAGCATCGCGATCGGGATGTCCGCGAGGAAGCCGATCCCGACGGTGGTGTAGACGACGAGCCAGAGGAAGTCGCTCACCTGATAGGTGATGATCATGTTCGCCAGCTGGGCGTCGGTGACGAGCCACCCGATGATCCCGGGCGCGATGTACGCGTACCCGAGCGCGAAGCCGCCGAGCAACCCGCCGAGCAGCGCACCCGCCCAGAGGTACACCTGCCAGATGCGTCCGGCGACGAAGCCGCGCTCGCGGAGCGCGGGCCACGCGTAGTAAAGGACGACCGGGAACACGGCGACGATCCCGAGCAGCACCGAGAACTTCACCATGAAGATCAGCGCCTCGACCGGGTGGAGCGTGATGATGTTGATACCCCCGTCGATCGCGGCCGGGACGCGCGACTCCAGGTCGTTGCGCACCGTCGCGAGCCCACCGAGGTACAGCCACGTGAACGCGGCCGCCATCACGCCGCCGAAGACGGCGACGAGCCGGAACGACCGCGACCGCAGCGAGTCGAAGATGAACTTGATGTCTTTGTAGTAGCCGCCGATGTCGTCTTCGGCCTCCTCCTCGTCGCCGTCTGTGAGCTCGGAGAGGAACGTCGAGCTGGCTCGGGAGGTGCGGTTCTGAACGGTTCCCACCAGTCCGTCGTCGCCGGACCCCCCGGAGCCGCCCGCAGAGTCCCCACTTTCGGTATCTGCCCCGTCACCGTCTCCGCCGTCGTCGCCGTTCACCGCGTCGAACCGGTCGAGGATCGCCTGCGCCTTCTCCGAGTCGTCGTCGTCGATCGCGGCCTGCGCGAGCGCGAGCGACTCCTCCTCGCTCATCTCCGCGAAGGCGTCGTTCGGGGCGGCGCGGACGCCGGCCGCGTCGAGTTCGCCCACGTCGATGGCGGCGGGGTCGCCGTACTGGTACCCCGCGCTCGTCGTGTCGAGGTCGGCGAACACGGCCCACAGCGTCGCGACGGTGACGAACGCGAGCGCCCAGCCGGCGGCGTATATCCCGGCCGCCGTCGCCGGGTCGACGCCGAGCCCCGCGCCGGGTTCGAGGAAGCGCCAGTCGCTGTTGACGAGTCGGAGGAGGTCGTTGAGAGCGGGCCGTCCGCCGTACTCGTAGAAGGCGTACACGAGCCCGCCGCCGAGGACGGCCGCACCGCCGACGACGTTCCAGTGGTTCCGGGCCGCGCCGAGCACGTGGATGCGGTCGGAGCTCCGCTGGGCCGTGACGACGAGCTTCGCGAGATAGAGGCTAAAGCCGTACAGGACGATGAGCGGGAACGCCCACATCAGCTGGGTGAACGGGTCCGGCGGGGAGAACATCGCGCCGAAGACGAAGATGGCGACGACCGCGTAGCGCCACTTGTCGCGGAACGTCTCGTACTGGACAATCCCCGAGTAGGAGAGCCCGGTGATGAGAAGCGGCATCTGCCCGGCGAGGCCGAAGGACAGCGAGAGGAAGACGATGAACTCCGTCCACATCACGATCCCGTAGGTGGGCTGGAGCCCGGCCTCCAACCCGAAGCCGGCCAGGAAGGAGAACATGATCGGGAAGAAGGCGTAGACCCCGTAGGCGACCCCCACGGTGAAGAGCCCGGCACCGAGGAGGAAGATCCCGGCGAGCTTCCAGCGCGCGACCGGCGACTGCGGCCACGCCCCGCGGGCGCGGAGCTCGTCGCGGGCGACGTAGATGAAGGGCGGAATCGCGAAGATCACGCCGACGACCAGCCCGATCTTCGCCTGCAGGAGGATCACCTCGAACGGGGTCGTCGCGATCACGTCGGTGTCGGCGGCGACCGCGGCCGACATGTTCGACTTGGTAACGTTATACAGGAACTCCCAGATGAACACGCGGAGCGCCCAGAACGTCGCGAGGAATCCTACCAGGAAGACGACGAACACCTTCTGGAGGTCTTTCTGAACCGACCGGAGGAAGGACTTCGCCGACTCGCGTCCCTCCGCGAGCGACTGTTGGGTATCCTCGTCGAGGGCACTCGCCATACGGGACTGGAAGTCCGTCGCCGTTATCAACCTTTTCGACCGCGTTCGCGTCGGCGCGTCGTCTCACTGGCGGGCCGGCGCGCCCCTCGCTGCTCGTCGCCATCCGAAAAGGCCTATAATCACCCGGTTGCGTAGAAGAAGTGAATGGACGACTCGGACCGGTCGCGTGACGACTCCTCGATCCCCGAGGACGACTCGACCGACGACGACGGGACGGTCGACAGCGCTGACGCCGCAACGGACGACCCGGCCGAAACGGCCGGTGACTCGTCCGAAGACCCTCGAACCGACGGTGACGAGGGCGGGGACAGTACCGAGTCGGACTCCGCCGAGTCGGAGGTGTCTCCCGGGGAGACACCGGAGATCGACTCGGAGGACGACGCGAGCGACGGGGACGCGGGCGATGGCGGCGCAGGTGATGACGAAGACGACGACGCAGGCGACGACTCTGCCACCGATGAGGCAGGCGACGCCGACGCCCCCGCCGACACCGACGACGCGGCCGTACCGACCGTCGAGGACGGCGGCGTCGCGGGCGCAGTTGAGGAACCCGTCGTTGGGGAAGCAGAAGAGGAGTTCGTGGGCCTCGATGCGCCCGAGACGGACGAGGAGATGCCGCTTGCGGTCCACATCGAGGAGATGATGCGGCGTCTAGCCGTCGTCTTCCTCTTCGGCGGGCTGGCGACGCTCGTCGTGGTGACGGAGTCGACGGAACTCATCAACTATCTCTGGGGGTACCACATCCCCGCGCCGCTGGAGAACCGCCCGCGGCTGTACGGCCCCCTCGAACTCCCGCTCACGCGCCTGAAGGTCGCCGGGCTCGCGGGCGTCGTCGTCGGGCTCCCGGCGTTCGTCTACGAGACGTACCGGTTTATGAAACCCGGGCTGTACGAGAACGAGCGGCGCTACTACCTCGCGGCGGTCCCGACGAGTCTCGTCCTCGGCGGGATCGGCATCGCGTTCGCGCACTTCCTCGTGTTGCCCGCGATCTTCTCGTATTTCACCACCTACACCTCCGACGCCGCGACGATCGCCTTCGGCCTCGCGGAGACGTTCAACCTGATCGTCATCATGCTGGCGTTCATGGCGATCGTGTTCCAGATCCCGCTGTTCATCATGCTCGCGATCATGATGAACCTCGTTACCCGACAGTGGCTGGAGGCGAAGCGCCTCATCTTCTGGGGGTCGTTCCTCGGGATCGCCTTCCTCTTCAGCCCCGACCCGACCGGGATGGCGCCGATCATCGTGACGCTCACCATGATTGTGCTGTACGAGGGGACGCTGGCGGTGCTGCGCTGGACCGGGAACTAGACCGCGCTTCTGGTTTTTATAAGTGGTCGCGGCTCTATGGACGGTGCGTGGCGGCGTATCCGTGACGTACTCGCGGTCTCAATCGCTCGTTTATACGAGATTGGCTCTGTTGAAATTCTTAGCCTGTGGCACGTTTCAGCGATTCTGCTGAATACGCCGCGCGAGTCGGTCACCCAACTGACGGTCATCTTGATGCTGTCGGGACGCACCTTTCACACAAAAACCGCGATGGCAAACTGGTCCAGGTAACGGGTGCCAGTCTACGTCATCGACGCCGACTTCGATTCGGAGATTACTGACGCCGCCTGACATCAGGGGCGGACAGTAAGGTTCTCTCTCTCGTAGAGTTTCTTCGTACCGCCGTTCTCACCACGCTCACCAAGCCTGACTGCACCCGTACAGACGAACTTGACCGGCGTCGTCTTTCCTTCCTCGAAGTCGGAAGGTTCCCACTCGGAGTTCCCGAAGATATCGTAGGGGCCGAACTCCCACGACACCTCGCCAGCACGGGGGCCGAGGGAATCCACTTCGTTTACACGGAACCGCTTTTGCGGAAGGAAATAGCCCCCTGGCGACTCTGCGTCGTTCGGGTTCTCGACGACGATTAGCAGTGCAATGTTTCTTGCGTCCATGCCGAGGCGTTTGTACTCAACGGACACCTCACCGCTCACCGAGAACGAGGTGACAACGCCATCCTCGTCAGTCGTGATGTTTGGCTCCAGTTCGACGAACTCTCCTTTCGCCTTGCCTCTGTCTTCTTGTGCCGCCGCTGCGCTGCTGGAGAAGGCCCCTAAGCCCACCCCTGCCGCTAATGTTGCTCCTCCAATTCCTCCAGCCGTTTGAGTATGTCACGTCGTTGCATCGTTGTTGTTCAGTCAGCACGAGGTATCAGTTCACTATCCAACTCAAATCCTCATGCTAACATTATAATATCCAGAGTGTCAGAACATATGTCTTTTGGAATGTTAACTAGGATGTCAAGTTAGTGAGTCTCTCTGCTCGCACGGACGCGCGGACGTGGTATCACCTTCTCACGCGCTCGGACATCCTTTAGATGGCTCTACCCCACATCAGCGAGTCTGGAACAATGTCGTCGTTTGCTGAACGAATCCTCTGCGTCGGTCACGCGGATTGTAATAGAGAATTGATAGGTTGGTGATGTCAGTGTGAGATGGATCCGCTATCTCCAGCAAAACCCGCTCATGACGACCCTGCGACAACCCAGGCTTGACCGGTTTCAAGCATCTGGAGTGTCCGATCCTACGACTGGCTGCTCCTTCCGTGTCACCGTCCAGATTTGGGGTGCACTAGACATATGCAGGTACAACGAGTGGAACTGGACGATCCAGCCGAAGGCGATCCAGAGGTAGGCGACGATCACCGTTGCGACAATGCGGCGTGGCGTCATCGACACCTGTATTTCCGGGTCGCGAAAGACCGTATACATAAACGAGATCGCGCGCTCGGGAAGGAGGAAGGCGGCGAGCCCGACGGCTACGGCCGGCGAGATACCAAGCGAGGTATCAAGTGCAACGGTCGGGAGCGCGAGTGCTGGAAAGACCGTGAACAGTGGCGCGCTCACGGCGAGGAACAGAAGCCAAGAGAGACCGAAGGTTCGGCGGATTCCGAGACTGCGCCACGAACGCAACACGGGACCGATGCGCCGAGTGGCTACCTGTGCCCACCCCCGTGACCATCGCTCGCGCTGTTGTAGCAGTGCCATCCACGTCCCGGGAAGAAGTTCTTTCGCGACCATTTCGGAGACATACGCTATGTCCCAGTCCGTCTCAAGGTATAACCGGGTCGTCAGGTCGATGTCCTCAGTGAGCATCTTGGAATTGAAGCCGCCGACCGCCGGAAGGACCTGCTGACGGATCACCGCTGCCGATCCGGCGAAGTGGGCCGCTGCGAGGATATCATCACTAAAACTCTGATCGAGCCAAGTGCTGTGCTGGCGTTCCGTGCTGGAGAACCAGGACAATAGCGAGGCATCCGGGTATAAGGCACACTTCCGACCCTGGACGATTCCGACGTCCGGCCGGTCTGATAGCACCCTGAGAGCCTGAGTGACAAACGACGGACCAACCGCCTCGTCGGCGTCGAGAACCAGAGCGTAGGGCGTCTCAACGAGGTCCCAAACTTCGTTCAGGTCGGCACCCTTCGACCCGCCGGTCGCCTCAGCGACTCGGACGCGGTCGGGGTAGTCCTCCTGTACTGCGTGCATCAGTTCAGTCGTACCGTCCGTCGCCCTCGCTGCCGGGACTAAGAGGAACGGGAGAGGCGAGAGTGCGGTTACATTGTCTCGGAGGGACGCCGAGAGTGCGTCAACGTCGTTCAATGCCGAGACGACCACTGTAACCTCTGTATTTTCGAGGCCCGGCGTGGGCTCGGTGTGGGGGTCCTCGCGGTCGCGACGCCACACGTTGACGAGCATTGCGTAGTTCAGCGCGACGCCGACCACGAGGAGGGTGATGAAGCCGCCAAAAACCGGGGCAAACAACCACGGAACCGCGACAAAGACGCTCAGCACCAACCCGTTCACGATGACGAACACCACCAGTACGTGTAGTGTCACGGCCATCGTGGGACCGGCGATCCATCGAAGCACAGACGGGGACGACTGAGGCGCACTAATCGTCGCAAGCGCGACGATCGCCGCCGTGCCGGTCACCGTCACGAGGAAGCGGTTGAGAGGCGATCGGAGCGTTAACGTCCCGGGTGGGGTACTGAGAACGATCGAGATCGCGCCGAGGATGCCGACGACAATCCCACCGAGCAGTAGGGTCTCCCACCGCTGCCGATCCGACTTGTTGTCGACGATATTTGTCAGTGGTGAGTGTGTCCGGGCCCAGAACGTGTGAAGCAGCAACGACGCAAACCCACCTGCGTATAACAGTAGCCCTGCTCGCGGTACAATCGGGTCTCCCAGAAGCATAAACAGGGATCCAGCAAATATAGCACCGTGGCTCAAGGTCAATACTGTGGCACGCACGCGAAGGGAAATCCTAACCGAGCTGATGTCGACGGTGAGGAGCAGCCCCTGGAAGGCAGTCGCGAGAACCATGAGCCGGATTGCAAGCGGGATCTCGACGACGGTAGTGAAGAGATCTGCAGCGAATGCCACGCCAGCGACAAAGGTGAACCCACCGACGGCAGTAACAGCGAAAGGGAGCCACCCCGTGTCACGCATCAGTGTCATCCGAATCTCAGTCGACAGCGAGAACATGGCTAGGGAGCCACCACCTATCGCGAGGAGACCGTATCCGACCGTTCTGGTATTCGGACCGAGTCCGACGCCGATAATTCCAGAGAGCGCAACGGCGATCGATAGGGCCCAGACGGAGACGTAAAGCCATCGTGGAACCACGTTGCGCTCTGGCCACGATTCGAGCCAGCGAACCGAATTGATCATAATCCCTTGGCTGCCCGACCGGTCGCTGCGGCGATTACACCGACACATTTCTTATCAAGTATTACCCAAATTATTACCATTAATTGCCTCTTAAATGCTCTACTGGGATATATACAAATCGGTAGGTCGTCTAATCTTGATACCGTACGGCGACAGATCGGCTTCCTCAGGCGTCGCTACGCGCTCTCGATTTATGTAGATAGTATACTATGCAGTGTGAGGGCAATCGACTATTCACTAGTCATTAACTCCAACATGGGTTTGGCTAAAACCGCACATCTATTTATAAATGGGTTCGCCGTCCGACCGAACCCGCTCCGCCCTCACTCCCCGCCGAGCAGTTCGACGAGCAGCGCGTTCTGCGCGTGCATCCGGTTTTCGGCCTGGTCCCAGACGAGCGCGCGGTCGGACTCCAGTACGTCGTCGGTGACCTCCTCGCCGCGGTGCGCGGGGAGACAGTGCATCACCTTCGCGTCGGTGCCGGCGAGCAGGTCGTCGTTCACCTGGAACCCCTCGAAGGCGGCCAACTTCTCCTCGCGTTCGTCTTCCTGCCCCATCGAGATCCACACGTCGGTGTAGACGACGTCGGCGCCGTCGACCACGGCCTCTGGGTCGGTCGTCGGCTCCACGTCGGCACCGAACTCCGCGGCGCGGTCGAAGACGTGCGGGTCCATCCCGTACTCTGCGGGGGTCGCCACGTCGACGTCGATCCCGGCCATCGCCGCGCCGACGACGAACGACTGCCCGACGTTGTTGCCGTCGCCGACCCACGCGACCGTCGCGTCCTCGCCGACCGTCTCCCGGATCGTGAGGAGATCGGCGAGCGTCTGGCAGGGGTGCGCCTCGTCGGTGAGCCCGTTGATCACGGGGCAGTCGGCGTACTCGGCGAGCGTCTCGACGTCTTCGTGGTCGAACAGACGGGCCATCACCCCGTCGACGTAGCGGCCGAGCACGCGCGCGGTATCTTTCAGGGGCTCGCCGTGGCCCAGTTGGATATCGTCGGGACCGAGGAACATCGCGTGACCGCCGAGTCGGGTCATCCCCGTCTCGAAGGAGACGCGGGTTCGCGTCGAGGGCTTCTCGAAGATCATCCCGAGCGTCGCGTCCCCGAGTCGGGGGGTGGTCTCGCCCGCCTTCATCGCGGCAGCGCGATCGAGCAGGGCGTCCAGTTCGGTCGGCGTCACGTCGTCGATGTCGAGGAAGTCGTCGGTAGCGAGTGGCATAGTAGGTGGATCGTGAGTGTAGCGGTGGTGTCGGTCGGTGTCGATGAGCGGTGGTGCCGTCGAGTCGTGGTGGTGAGGTCAGTCGTCGGCCGCGAAACGGATCGGTTCAAAAGGAGGCGGCGTCACGGTCGGTGCCGTGACGCCTACGGTCGGTCCCGGCAGACGTCGCTCAACACGGTCGTCGCGCGGTCCAGTTCGGAGAGGGGAAGCCGCTCGTCGGGCGCGTGGTCGAGATCGGAGTTCCCGGGGCCGTAGGTGACCATCGGGCAGTCCCACGCGGCCGCGAACAGGTTCATGTCGCTCGTCCCGGTCTTCCGCAGCAGGCGGACGTCGCCGCCGGCGCCGCGGATCGCGACGCGGAACGCCCGGGCCAGCTCCGTCCGCGGGCTCTCCATCACCGGCGGGATCGGCTCCTTCCAGTGGACCGAGCCGGTGAACAGCTCCGTCTCGGCCAGCTCGTGAATCTCGTCGACCGTCCGGTTCGGGGGGACGCGGAGCTGCACGTCCATCGTCGCCTCGACGGCCAGTCCGTCGTCGGTGAGCCCGCCGTCGACGGAGACGGGCTTGGTCGTCACCTGCTCGAAGACGGGCGTGTCCGAATCGGTGGGCTCGAACGTCTCCTCGACGTCGTGCCACCAGTCGATCGCGTGCTGGATCGCGTTCGGCTCCGGGCGCGAGGTGTGCCCGGACTCGCTCGTGTTCACGTACGTGCCCGCGAGGAACCCGCGGTAGCCGAGCGTGACCCCGTCCCAGCCGGAGGGCTCGCCGTTCACCACGGCCTCGGGCGCGTCGCGGTCCTCGACGAGGAACCGGGCGCCCCGCGAGTTCGTCTCCTCGCCGGCGACGCCGACGAACGAGACGCCCGTCTGGACCGCCGCGACCGCCATCGCGACGAGCGGGCCGGTGGCGTCAACGGTCCCGCGTCCCCAGAGGACGGGCTCGCCCGGCTCGCCGACCCCGTCCTCGGCCGCGGGCTTCACCTCGACCGGGATGTCGCCCGGGACGGTGTCGACGTGGGAGGTCAACAGGACGGCGTCGCTGGCGGGCGCGCGGACGTTGCCGACCTCGTCGATCCACGCCTCCCGGCCGTTGGCCTCGAAGAAGTCGACGAGGCGCTTCGCGGCCTGCTCCTCCTCGCCGGACGGCGAGGGGATAGAGACCATGTCGTACAGCAGCTTGCGGGCCGGCGTGTCGCAGGCCTCGGGGTAGCCGCCGCCCGCGACCACGTCGGTCCCGGGCGCGGACGAGTCTGTGGCAGATTCGGTCGCCGCGTCGTCCGCCTCACGCTCCTTCCCGGTCGACATCACCCGATCACCTCGGCGAGCGCGTCGACCACGGCGTCGGCGTGCTCGCGCTCGATCGTCAGCGGCGGGAGCAGGCGCAACACGGTGCGGCCCGCCGGCAGCGCGAGCACCTGGTGGTCGATCGCCAGATCGCGCAGCAGCCGATTCGATCCGCGCTTCACCTCGATGCCGATCATCAGGCCGTCGCCGCGCACGTCGCGGACCTCGTCGCCGAGGCGCTCCTCGACCTGCCCGCGGATGTACGACCCCATCTCGTCAGCGTGCGCTGGGAGGTCCTCGCGTTCGATCACGTCGAGGGTCGCCCCGGCGGCCGCGGAGACGACGGGGCCGCCGGAGAACGTCGAGCCGTGGTTCCCGGAGTCCTCGGCGATCCAGTCGCGGCACAGCGTCGCGCCGATCGGGAGCCCGCTGCCGAGCCCCTTCGCGGTCGTGAGGATGTCGGGCACCACGTCGTGGCGGTCCGCGGCCCACAGCGAGCCGGTGCGACCGAGCCCGGTCTGGATTTCGTCCAGTATCATCGCCGCGCCCGACGTCGCCGTCGCGACGCGAACCGCCTGCAGGTACTCGGTGTCGACGGGGTTGATCCCGCCTTCGCCCTGCAGGGGCTCCAAGATGACCGCCGCGGTCTCGTCGTCTATCGCCTCGCGCATCGCGTCGGCGTCGCCGTAGTCGACGAACTCGACGCCGCCGGCGAGCGGCTCGAACCCCTGCTTGTACTTCTGCTTCCACGTGGTTGCGAGCGCGCCCATCGTCCGACCGTGGAACCCTTGCTTCGTCGCGATTATCTTCTCGCGGCCCGTCGCGTGTCGGGCGAACTTCAGGGCGGCCTCGTTGGCCTCCGTCCCGGAGTTACAGAGCCAGACGTTGTCGACGTCGACCGGGCCGGTCTCGGCGAGGCGCTCGTACAGCGCCGTCCGCGCCGCGTGCGGGTACGACGCTTGGACGTACATGAGCTCCTCCAGCTGGCTCGTCGCGGCGTCGACGACCTCGGGGTGGCAGTGGCCGACCGGCGTGCAGGCGTAGCTCGCGCCGAAGTCGAGGTACTCGGTCCCGTTGGTGTCCGTGACGTGGACGCCGTCGCCGGAGGCGATCTCGATCGGCTTCTCGGAGAAGACGAAGCCGCTCATGCGGTCTCACCCTCCGTGTCGGCCGTCGCATCGTCACCGTCGTTCGCCTTGTCGCCGTCCTCCGCGTCGTTTCCGAGCGCCGGCCGCTCGATCGTCGTCCCCGCGCCGCCGAGCGCGGCGACGATGGGGTCGTTGACGTTCGCGTCGGCGACGACGACGCGGCCGGAGCCGCCAGAGAGCGCCTCTTTCGCGGCCATCACCTTCTTTCCCATGAACCCCTCGGCGGCGGCTTCGACCGCCGCCAGTTCGTCGGGCGTCGCCGCCGACTCGATCAGCGTGTCGGGGTCGTCGGGGTCCGCGTACACGCCGGCCACGTCCGTCAGCAGGACGAGGTCGGCGCCGAGCGCACCCGCGACCGCGGCGGCCGCCCGGTCTGCGTCGGTGTTAACTGGCGTGACGCCGCCGTCGCTCTCCTCCCCCTCCATCGGGGGCGAGACGACGGGCGTGTAGCCGTCGGCGAGGAGCCCGTCCAGCAGGTCAGCGTTCACCGACTCGATCCGACCGGAGTGCTCGCCGCGGCGGATCTTCTTCTTGCCGTCCTCAACCACGCGGACCGCCGACTTGCGCGGCCCGGACAGGATCCCGCCGTCGACGCCCGAGAGGCCGACCGCGTCGACGCCGGCCTCGCGGAACAGTGCGGTCAGCTCGGTGTTGAGCTTGCCCGCCATCGCCATCGTGAACGCCTCCATCGTCTCGGCGTCGGTGAACCGGCCCGTGACGCCGGAGGCGGACTCGACGTACTCGGGCACCATCCCGAGCCGTTCGATGACCTCGTCGACGACGGTCGAGCCGCCGTGGACGACGACGACCTTGCGGCCGTTGGCCGCGAGATGGGCCACGTCGCCGACCGCGCCGGCCGGGTCGACCGCCTTCGCGCCGCCGATCTTGACGACGACGGGCGGTTCGTCGGGACTCTCGGTTCCGCTCATGGCGACCCCACGGGATGCAGTCCCTGGAACTCCAAGCCGGCGTCTTCGGGCAGCCCGAGGGCGACGTTCGCCGCGTGGACCGCCTGTCCGGCGGAGCCTTTGGTCATGTTGTCGATCGCCGAGAAGACGACGATGCGCCGGTTGCCGGGATCGAGTTCGAAGCCGACCTCGCCGTAGTTGGTGCCGGCGACCGCCTTCGGCTCGGGGTAGCGGTAGACGCCGCCCCCACCGGAGACGATCCGCATGAACGGCTCGTCGGCGTACGCGCCGCGGTACGCCTTCCATAGGTCCGCCTTCGAGACGGGCTCGTCGGGGAAGACGTGGCAGGTCGCGCTCGCGCCGCGGACCATCTCGACCGCGTGGACCGTGAAGGAGACGTCGAGCCCGAGGTACGCCTCGATCTCCGCCTCGTGGCGGTGGCCGGTGGGCGCGTACGGGCGGACGACTCCCGAGCGCTCCGGGTGCGAGGAGGCCGCGCCGCCGCCGGCGCCGCCCTCCGAGGATCCCACTTTTACGTCGACGACGACCTCGCCGGTGTCAGGCCCGAGCGCGCCCGCGTCGACGAGGGGCTTGAGCCCGAGGATCGTCGCGGTCGCGTTACAGCCGCCGCCGGCGATCAGGTCGGCGCCGGGGAGGTTCTCGCGGTTGATCTCGGGGAGCGCGTACTCCGCGCGCTCCAGGTACTCGGGCGACTCGTGGCCGTCGTACCACTCGTCGTACAGCTCCGCCTCGGGGAGCCGGAAGTCGGCCGAGAGGTCGACGACGGTGTCGGCGGCCTCGAAGTACTCGTCGATCTGCTCCATCGAGACGCCGTGCGGCGTCGCCGAGAACAGCACGTCGACGGACTCCAGATCGTCGGGGTCCGAGAATCGCAGGTCGAGCCCGCGCAGGTTCGGGTGCGAGCGACCGACGGTCATGTTGTCGGCCGACCGGGACGTGGCCTGTACCACGTCGAAATCGGGATGTCCCGAGAGAATCCGCAGCAGCTCGCCGCCGGTGAAGCCGGTGCCGCCGACGACGCTCGCGGAGTAGGTCTCGTCGGTCATGCCGTGACCTCCTCGCCGTCGTCGTCCGCGGCGTCGTCTGTAGCGTCGTCTGTAGCGTCGTCGTCGGCCGCCGCGGCCGCCTTCGTCTCTAGCCAGTCGACGACCGTCGCGGGCACGTCGACGTCGCTAGCGGCGTCCAGCGCCTTGAACTCGACCGTGTGGTTCACCTCATGGACGGTGTACTCGCCCGAGCCCTCGCCGCCGACTTCCATCAGGTCGACGCCGAGGAGGCCGCCGCCGACCGCCGCCGAGGCGCGCTCGACCAGATCCAGCGCACGGTCGTCGAGGTCGAAGGATTCCGTCTTGCCGCCCTTCGCGGCGTTCGTGAGCCAGTGGTCGGACGACCGGGTCATCGCGGCGACCGGCTCGCCGTCGACCGCCAGCGCGCGGATATCGCGGCCGGGCTTGTCGACGAACTCCTGGATGTAGAACACCTTGTGCTCGTAGTGGCCGAGCGTCTCCTTGTGCTCTAAGATCGCCTCCGCAGCGTTTCGCGAGTCGATCTTCGCCATCAGCCGGCCCCACGAGCCGACGACGGGCTTGAGCACGCAGGGATAGCCGAACGACTCGATGGCCTCCATCGCGGCCTCCTTCGTGAACGCGACCTCCGTCGCCGGGGTCGGGATGTCGGCCTCCGCGAGCGCGAGCGAGTTCTTCGCCTTGTCGGCGCAGATGTCGCCCGTCTCAGGGGAGTTCACCACCGGGACGCCGTAGCTGTCGAGGAACTGGGTCGCGTACAGCGACCGACTCGTCGACAGACAGCGGTCGACGACCAGGTCGAGGTCGGCGACGTTCGCGGTCGTCGACTCGAGCCCGAACCGCTCCTTGCGGACGTCGATCTTCTCGACCTCGTGGCCGCGCTCGCGGAGCTCGCCGAGCAGCAGCTTCTCGTCTTTCCGGATCCGCGAGTAGAGGATCCCTATTTGCATGTCGACCACTCGCGTGTCGCGGTCGTGGCGGTCGTCACCATCTACTCGCCCCAGTCCTCCTCGAGTTCGGGGGCCTCTTCCAACACGACGGGGTCCAGCGAGATGACCTCCAGTTCGGTCCCGGTGACCGGACTGTCGATGATCTCGCCGACCTCGACGTCGGCCGGAAGTTCGATCTCTTCGCCCGTGATCGGGTCCTCTGCCATCACCGGATCGGTGTCGCTCGTCATCGTATCACCTACTCGACCGTGAACCCGCATAAACCCTTCGAACTTGTAATCTAGATTACAAGAAATAGACTCCACGCTAACGGACGTAATCGGTCGTACAACCGCCGTGTGAAATCCGGTGTCAGATTCCAATAATTAGTGTGTCCCCTCGCGGGGACGGCGGCGTCGTCGGCGGTCGCGGGTCGACCGTCGACGGCGCCGGTCGTCGTCGCGGTTGTCGCAGTCGCCGGCCCGTAGCGGTCGGGATTGGCTCACGCATACGAGCTCACCTCCACGTCCAGCAGCTCCGCCGCCGCCGCGAGCGACTCCCGCTCGTCGGCGAGCGCCGCGGCATCGGCATCGATTCCCGCCTCGACGGTCGCGACCTCGTCGCCGACGGCGTCGGGGGCGGGACCCCCGGCGGAATCGCGGCTCGCGACGCTGGCGGCGGGATCGAGCGCGGACTCCACGTCTTCGCGGCTCACGTGCGCCGAGAGGGGCTCGCCCGTCACGTTTCGAGTGGCCTCGTCAACTTTTGCGGCCGCGGCGCCCGGCGAGTCGTCGTCAGAAACGGTCTCGGCGGCGGTCGCGACGATCTCGTGGGCGGTCCGGAAGGGCATGCCGCCCATCGCGAGCAGGTCGGCGACGCCCGTCGCCGTCGAGAACCCCTCGCCCGCGGCGTCCGCGAGCGTCGCCTCGTCCCAGTCGGCGGTCGCGACCGCCCCGGCGGCGACCGCGGTCGCCTCCCGCACGTCGTCGGCGATCTCGAACACGCCCGCGTGGGCGCGTTGAAGGTCGCGGTTGTACGCGCGGGGGAGCCCCTTGAGCAGGCTTAGCGTCCCTGTCGCCTCGCCGATCGCGTCGCCGGCGACGCCGCGGGTCAGCTCCAGCGTGTCCGGGTTCTTCTTCTGGGGCATGATCGAGGAAGTGGAGGAATACGCGTCCGACAGCTCCACGAACCCCTTATTCGAAAAGAGGATCAGGTCCTCTGCGAGCCCTGACAGCGTCGTCGCGAGCGTCGCGCACGCGGTCGCGCCCTCCGCGAGGAAGTCGCGCGACGACGCCGCGTCCGTCGAGTTCCGGACCGTCTCGTCGAACCCGAGCAGCTCCGCGGTCCGGTCGCGGTCGATGTCGAAGGGCGTCCCCGCGAACGCGGCCGCGCCGAGCGGCGACCGGTTCACCCGATCGTACGCGTCGAGCAGTCGCTCGGTGTCGCGGGCGACCCCGCCCTCGTAGGAGAGCAGGTAGTGGGCGACCGTCGTCGGCTGGGCCGGCTGGAGGTGGGTGTACCCGGGCATCACCGTCTCCGTGTGGTCGCTCGCGACCTCGACGAGCGCCTCGCGGAGCCCGATCGTGGCCTCGGCGGCCGCGAGCAGGTCCTCGCGCAGGCGGTAGCGGATGCAGGTCGCCACTTCGTCGTTGCGCGAGCGGGCGGTGTGCATCCGCCCGCCGTCCGGGCCGATCCGGTCGATGACCGCCGTCTCGATCGCCTCGTGAACGTCTTCGCCGTCGGGGAGCGCGCCGTGGTCGGCCGCCTCGACATCGTCCAGGGCGGCGAGGATCTCGCCCGCGACCGCGCTATCGACGATCCCCTGCTCGGCGAGCATCACGGTGTGCGCGCGATCGACCGCGAGGTCGGCCTCGAAGATCGCCGCGTCGGCGGCGAGGCTCGACAGGAACTCGCGGGCGGGGCCGCCGCTGAAGCGGTCGCGGCGGACGGCGGTGCCGGTGGCGTCCGCCGCGTTCGCGTCTGCCGCCGTCTCGGGATCGTCGTCGGTCATTTAGTTCTCGTCGTCTGTCTCGTCCGTCTCGCCGGAGCCGTCCGTCGCCAGCTCGGGCTTCGAGACGCCGGCCTTCACGTCGTTGGCGAGGCGCTCCTGCAGCCCGTGGTACTTCGCGACGCCCGTGGCGTCCTCCTGTGCGATGCCGGCCACGTCCTCGGTGTTGAACGAGGCCATCTCCTCGGAGTAGACGGCGTACTCGGAGTCGCGGGCGACGACGCGGCAGTTACCGCCGGAGACCTTCACCGTCGCCGTCCCCGTCACCACGTCCTGCGTCTCGTCGACGAACGCGTCGAGCGCGTCGACGACGGGGGCGAACACGAGCCCCTGATACGCCTTCTCGGACCACTCCTGCTCGATCCCCTTCTTAAAGGAGCGCTCGTTCTTGGTTAAGACGAGGTCTTCGAGCGCCTGGTGGGCGGTGAGGAGTACGGTCGCGGCCGGGTGTTCGTAGTTCTCGCGCACCTTCAGCCCGAGCATGCGGTCCTCCATCACGTCGGTGCGGCCGATCCCGTAGCCGCCCGCGTATTCGTTGAGGTACTGGATGAGCGGGACGGGGTCCATCGCCTCGCCGTCGACGGCGACCGGGACGCCCTCCTCGAAGGCGATCTCGATCGTGGTCTCGCCGTCCGGCTCGGCGGTCCACTCGTAGATGTCCTCCGGCGGCTGATAGTTCGGGTCCTCCAGCTTGCCGCCCTCGACCGCGCGCGACCAGATGTTCTCGTCGATGGACCAGACGCCGCCGTCGCCGGCCTCGACGGGCAGGTCCTTCTCGGCGGCGTAGTCAATCTCCCACTCGCGGGTGAGCCCGAGTTCGCGGACGGGCGCGATGACTTCCAGGTCGGAGCCGCGCCAGACGGCCTCGAACCGGAGCTGGTCGTTCCCCTTCCCCGTGCAGCCGTGCGCGATGGCGTCACAGCCCTGCTCCTCGGCGACGCCGAGAATCGCCTCGGCGATCACGGGGCGCGCGAGAGCGGTGCCGAGCGGGTAGCCCTGATACGTCGCGTTGGCCTTCACCGCGTCGTAACACAGGTCTGCAAACTCTTCTTTGGCGTCGACGACGTGGATGTCGAGTCCGAGCGCCTCGGCGGTCTCCTCGGCCTCGTCGAACTCCTCGGTCGGCTGCCCGACGTCGACGTTGACGCCGATGACCTCGTCGTAGCCGTACTCCTCCTTTAAGAGCGGTACGCAGACGGTCGTGTCGAGTCCCCCACTGAACGCGAGTGCAACGGTTGCCATTACCGGAGTACAATGGACTCTACCCTTTAAATTCATCGTTTTGAATATTGTAAGAAAGTGGTGTCGGCGACGCTGTCGGAGGACGTAGCTACCACTCTACGGAACGAAACGGCGCGAACGCGACGAGGGAGGAAGGTTACTGGCCCGAGGGGGCCGGTCGTCGCGCCGCGCCGGAAGCCGGTCGCGGCGGTCGGACGCCTCGTCGCGGTCGCGGGGCTCGTCGGCCTCGGAAACGGGCGAGATCGAGACGGGCCTCCGCGATCATCGTCTGTATGTACCCAAGTTTCGATATAAAAGCGTTCCGCAACTGCGTCGAGTCTCAGTCGAACGCGACAGGCTCGCAGCGGGAGCGGACGGCCGGTCGACGCTGGGGTGAATCCGAGCGCCGTGGCGGCCTGTGCGAGACCACGCTGTGGCGGGCTACGGGTCACGGCCCAGATACGGTTAGCCGGTGTGTTATGGGAGTCTTCCGCCAATTTGGCATCCTCCCCGCCCCGAAAGGTGAAGATTTAGGGTAGCATTGTATTGTCCGAACCCAATGGAGTACGACCTCGACTCGGGAGCGCACTCGATGTATTCCCTGCACTACCACCTGATACTCACCACGAAGTATCGGCGCGGAGTGCTAACCGAGGAGCGAACCCAATTCATTCACGAGGTCATCAGCGGGTTCACGGACAACTACGGTGTCGAACTGACGAACCTCGACGGTGAGGACGACCACATACACATCCTCTTCCGGGCGAAGCCAACCACAGACCTCGTGAAGTTTATCAACACGGCCAAGGGCGCGACTGCTCGCCGTATCCGAAACGAGTACGAGGATGAGCTGAAGACCGAACTGTGGGGCGACTCGTTCTGGAACGACTCGTACTGTCTTATCTCGACGGGGCAGGTGTCGCTAGATGTGCTGAAACAGTATGTCGAACACCAGCGGGAGAGCTGATGTACTACGCCTACAAGTATCGCCTCAAGCCGTCCGACGCCCAGCGAGAGGAGTTGGACCGCCACCGCGATATTTGTCGGCAACTGTACAATCACACGCTCTATCGGCTTAACGAGTACCAAGATGAACACGGCGAACTGCCGTCCATGACCACGCTACGGTCGGAACTCCCCGATCTTAAGAAATGGTGGGACGGTCTCTCAGACGTATACTCAAAGGTTCTCCAAACCGTCGTAGAACGGCTGTTCGATAACCTCAACAGCCTCTCCAAACTCAAGGAGAACGGCTACGGCGTCGGGAAACTCAAGTGGAAACCACCACGAGAGTTCCGCAGTTTCACGTACAGTCAGTCTGGCTTCAAGCTCGACAAGAAGGGCGGTCAGACTGTGCTGTCACTCTCGAAACTCGCGGACATTCCGATACGACTCCACCGCAACATCCCCGACGACGCCAACCTCAAGCAGGTCACGGTCAAGAAGGAACCGACGGGCGAGTGGTTCGCCACGTTCGGCGTCCAAATCGACCGTGAACCGCCCGAACCAACCGAAAATCCCGAGAAGTGCGTCGGAATTGACGTGGGGATTCTCAAGTACGCCCACGACACCGACGGCACGGCGGTCGAGTCGCTCGATTTCTCCGACGAGCGTGAACGCTTGGAGCGTGAGCAACGGAAACTCTCGCGCAAACAGCATGGGTCGAACAACTACGAGAAGCAACGGCGTCGAGTCGCGAAGTGTCACGCCGACCTCCGACGGAAGCGCCGCGACTTCTTGCACAAGCTCTCAGCGTACTACGCTCGGGATTACGACCTCGTGGCGGTAGAAGACCTGAACGTGAAGGGGATGATGGAAAGTCCGTCGAACAGCCGCAACACGGCATCTGCCGCGTGGCGAACGTTCCTCTCGTTGCTCGAATACAAGTGCGAGCGTGAAGGGACGCACTTCGTCGTGGTCAACCCGAGAGGGACGACCAAGGAGTGCGCGTCGTGCGGCGTTTCGACCGACAAGCCGTTGTGGGTCCGTGAACACTCCTGTCCCGCCTGCGGGTTTGAGGCGGACAGGGACGCGAACGCGGCGTGGAACATCCTTTCTCGCGGTCTACAAGATGTAGGAGTGGGATACTCCGAATCAACGTCCTCAGAATCGCAGAGCGATTCTGATGTGCGGACGAGAGCTTTGCTCTCGTCAACGCCTGTGGAGACTGCGCTCCCTACGGACACCGATTCGGTGTCTGTAAAGCGCGTCGTGGAAACAGGAAGCCCTACCCTCAAGGAGCGAACGGCGTCAGCCGTGAGCGAGTAGGGTAGGGTAGTTCACGCGTCTCCCCGTTCTTCTCGGTCGTTTTCGAGGTCGATACTGGCCGGAAGGGTCACGTTCTCCATCAGTTTCGCCATCGCCTGATCGCGTTCGACGCTTTCGGTGACGTCCTCTTGGAACCCGACGTAGTTTTTGAGGCGTCCCTGCTCGTCTTTGACCGGCGCGACCGTCAGACGGTTCCAGAACATTGTCCCGCTCTTTCGGTAGTTTCGCAGCGTCTCGGTGACCGGCTCCTGGTCGCGGATCGCTCGGCGGATACGGTCGACCGCCTCCGGATCGGTTCCCTCGCCCTGTGGGTACCGGCAGTTCCGCCCGAGGACCTCGGATTTCTCGTAGCCCGACTGGTCGCAGAACTGGTCGTTCGCGTATATCAACGGGTTGTCGTCGGCGCTGGGGTCGCTGATCGTGATCCCGATCGGTGCGTTGTCCATCGCACGCGTCTTCATCCGGAGTTCGGCCTGCCGCTCGACGCGATCGGTGATGTCGTGTGACACCAAGAGGTGTTGACCGGGAACGATATCGGCGGTCCCGGCGTACTCGAGCATTCGTTCGTGTCCGTCGCTGTCGAAAATCGTCATCGTGTCACGCGTGTTGCCGCTCGCCATGAACGACTCCCACGCGGTCGCGAAATCGAACTCGTCCGGCAGGAACTCGGGGACCGACTGTCCGAGCAGTGCCTCTCTGTCGACGCCGTAGATCTCGGCCGCCGTCGAGTTGGCGTCGATGATCCGTCCGTCGTCGTCGGTGATCACCATCGCGTCGTTCGACTCTTTGAACGCCGCTCGATACTGATCGCGTGCCCGCGTGAGTTCGGGAATCGGGTCCCGGTCCGTCGACGACGGGGTACCGAACGACTCGACGGATGGCTTGCCCGACGATCCGACAGATGCCCCGCCCGACGATCCGGTGGATGCCTCAGCCGACGACTCGGGGGCCCGTGGGATCGAGACGGTCATCGTGGTTCCGCGCCCGGTCACCGTCGACTCGACAGTGCCGCCGTGAGTGGTGACGATCCAGTGGACGAGCCAGAGGCCGAGACCGCTGCCGTGAACGAGCGGCGTTTCGGCCTCGTTTTCGAGCACCTCCCGTTCTTGGGAGGGAAGTCCCGGCCCGTCGTCGGTGACCCGAATCGAAACCGCAGTCGGCGTTTGCTCGATCCCGACGGAGACGGTCGGACTCTCTCCCCCGTGTTTGACGGCGTTTTCGAGCACCTCTCTGAGCGCCTGCTCGAAGCTCGGACGGACCGGGGTGACGACCTCTTCAGTCGCGTCGACGGAGATCGCTGCCGCGGGGGCGTTCTCTTCGACGGTGCCGGCGACACATGCTGCGAGCCTGCTCAGATCGGTCGGCTCCCGTGGGGCCGTCTGATCGATGACTGACTCCAAATCGCGGGCCTTGTCGCCCAACTCGATGAGTTGGTCGACGTTTTCTAAGATCAGGTCACTGTGGGTGTCGGACTCCAGCTGGTCGGCCATCGCCTGCGTGTGGCCCCGGATAACCGTCATATCGTTTCGGAGGTTGTGCCGAAGCACCCGATTGAGAACGGTCGTGAGATTGGTCTGATTACGGAGTTTCCGTTCTTCCCAATCGCGTTGAACCTCGTATCCCAACACTCGTGCGAGGAGGTCGGCAAACAGCAACTCGACGTCGTCGAACGACGTGCTTCGCGGTTCTTCGGAAACGAAACAGACGGTCCCGCGCCGCGTGCCGTCGATCATGAGCGGCGTGCCGAGATAACAGTGACAGCCGAACGTCTGGTAGCCGGGATCGTCTGTCAACCCCTGGGCCGGGAGATCGTGGAGTGCGACCTGCTCGTCGGCCTCGGCCGTTCGTCGACAGTAGGTCGTCGAGAGATCACGGGGGACATGATCCGGGATACCGTCGGGAACATCCGTGCTAACAATCGGGTCCCAGTAATCGAACTGTTCGTCGGTCACCGCGAGGTAGCCGAAATCAGCCGACAGATACTCCGTTCCGAGGTCGAGTGCGTCCGATACCTTCTGCTGAGCGGACACATCTTGGCGGGTGATCTCGTCGAGGCGGCTTCGCGCTGCGGTGACTGTGAGGGTGGCGCTGCTCATCTACGTTCTCCTCCCGTTCGGTGGCAGCCGCCGTCGTATCATGAGATCCGACCGTCGCGGCAGATAATCTGTGTTCGGTCCCGCCGATGACCGTCGTTGTACAGTGGACAGTGAAACGGCGTCAGGACGAGTGTCTCCCTTTTCACTGTCGCGTCCCGCTGTGAGATCGACAGCCGGTGCAAACGCGGAGTGTTGATAGGCACTGTTCAGTCATATGCGTAGAAACCGCTATCAGACGTATAAAGACGAGCTAACGGTGTCGTAAGTGCCCGGCTCACCTGCAACTCACTTACAACTCACCTGCAACTCGGTAGATCGGCTGAAAGTGGGGCACTCACGGAGTGCATCGTTACGGAGAATTGAGGAAAAAGCCTCGCCGTTCACGGAGGGGATGAATCCGACAAACTCTCCACGAACCACGTTCGGCGTGCCGAAAAGATATTTTACGTAACCTGAGACATATCTAACGGTAACCGAGGCGGTCTACCTGCCCCACTAATCGGACAATATCGGGATTCCCTCATTTCAAGCGGAAGACACCCTCTTCCGTGTCGAAATAGGGTGTAGGCAGTCAGGAGTACGCTGATGACTCCGAGATGGACCTCACCGTGGTTCACATCCGTTGTAAGGGCATGGACGGCTCCTATCACGTCCTGACACACCTCGTCAAGCGACTCCGTGAGAAGCGGTTTGGTCCCGGTGAGGAGCTTCCGAGCGGTCACCAGCGGAAGACCCTTCTCAACATGGTGATCGAGAATCTGGAGCAGGTCGGTGGGACGGTCATCGTCGTCCTCGACGAGATCGACGCCATCGGCGACAACGACTACATCCTCTACGAACTCCCGCGATCGAATCCGGACGGGGTCCGTCTCTCGCTCATCGGAATCACGAATGACCTCCAGTTTCGCGAGAATCTCGATGCCGACGTTCGGTCGAGCCTTGGCGAGGACGAGGTTCGTTTTGAACCGTACGATGCCGATCAGCTCCGCAATATTCTCTCACGACGTGCCATCGGTGCCCTCCGAGACACATATTTCGAGGACGACATCGAGGACTACCAGCATCTCCGAAGCGAGATTCTGAGCGACGACACGATCCCGCTTGCCGCGGCGTTAGGCGCACAGGACACGGGAGACGCTCGTGAGGCGATCCGGCTGCTGTTCCGTGCGACCCGGTTCGCCGACGATAGGAGTGAGACGACCGTCACAGAGGAGGACGTGCGCGAAGCACGGGACTTCCTCGAGACGAAGGCCATCGAGTCGGGGATTCAGACGCTCCCGAATCAGCGAATGCTCGCGCTCATGGCGGTCACATATCACGGGATACACGACGATACGCCCGTGACGACGACGCCAATCTACACCCAGTACAAGTCATTCTGTGAGTACGTAGATGTGAACGTTCTCTCGAACCGACGATTCCGCGATCGGCTCAACGATCTCGCCGATACGAACGTGCTCAATAAGCGGCAGGGCCGGGGTCGTGGAGACGAAAACCAGTATTCGCTGGCGGTTGATTTGGATACAGCGCTCGAAAATCTCCCGAAAGAGTCGGAGCGTCTCGGAGATGTAGCAACGGTTCTTCGAGAACAGGGTGGTGTTGCAGGTAACTAACCCACAAGCGCCATATCAACAAGGCTGATCAAGTACCGAGACAGACTGGTACTCTAACGAGACAGTTTTTTGCTAATACCGAGGAGATCTACATTGAATGGTGGAGCCGATCTTAAAATGGGCGGGTGGGAAGCGCCAGCTTCTCTCAGAAATCACGGCGCTGTTTCCGACCACATATGAGGCGTATCACGAACCGTTTGTAGGAGGTGGTGCTGTCTTTTTTCATCAGGATCCCGATGATGGAACGATTAACGATCTGAACACGCGGTTAACTACGTTTTATGAGATCGTTCGAGACCAACCAAATGCTCTCATTGCCGAGAACAACACACACGAGCATACGGAAGAATACTACTACAACGCTCGCTCGGAGTTCAATTCGCTCCTTACCCAGTCAACTCTAACACAGGACAAGCGAGTACGGGAGGCGAGCTTACTATTATACTTGAATCGGACGTGTTTCAACGGATTGTACCGGGAGAACAGTGACGGCGAATTCAACGTCTCTTTCGGACGGTATTCGAATCCGGATTGGATACAAGAGCAGCGGATTCGGAAGGCATCACGTGTTCTCCAAGACACGACAGTGTTCAATACGGATTTCAGCTACGTCGTCGATGAGGCTTCCAGTGACGATCTCGTGTATTTAGATCCGCCGTACGAACCGGTGTCGAAAACCGCGGATTTCAATTCCTATCAGGCGGGCGGATTCGACCGAGAAGACCAACGCCGACTTCGTGATGCCGTGATCGAGCTCACGGAAATGGATGTATCCGTGGTTCTCTCTAACTCCCCGCCAGTCACGGAATTGTACGAAGACCACGACGTATTCTCGATCAGATACGTAGACGCCACTCGTGCGATAAATAGCGATGCCAGTAGTCGGGGGGAAGTCTCGGAAGTACTCATTACGAACGTTCCGGCAGGTGAGCAACGGCGAAAGACTCTCTCCGACTTTACCGAATGAGTCGTCGACGATCGCTTATCGTGGCGTCGACGCGAGGACATATTGTTGATCGGATCCTCGCCCGCTCGTAGTGACTTCAGGAAGGCGGACGAGCCACTGCCCAACTGTTCGGGCGCGTCGACGAGTGGTTGAATTCGAGAGATCTGTTTCGGCAGCAAGGATCTCCGTAATATCACGTCGGGAGAGAGTACCGTCTGCTTCTAATTGAGCGTATACGCGGGAGATAATCTCGACATCACGGATCTGCTGTGTGAGAAGGTCATCCGCGGATTCTCGATTGCCACGATCGAGATATGTTAGGTATTCTTCGCCGAGTCGAGTGAGTCCCCACCGACGGATCGTGTGGTTATCGATTTCGACCTCCTGTTCTTTGTGGAGAAACTGGAGAAGCCACGCGGCAATCCCGTAATAATCGGCTTGCCGCGGATCGAACGTGCCTGCCTCCGTCTGTCTTCGAACGTATTCTGCGATATCGGGCTTGATATCAGAACCCGTTCCAACCGCTCGGACGACGGTGCGCATCACGTCAAAGTTGTCCGCCTGTGGCACCTCTAGCGACGGGATCGTGTCGGTACGCTCCGGCTTCTCGAACGCACTCCAGAACGTGGGATCGAGTTCGTATGATTCGTCGTCTGTCACGACGCCGATACCGCTCTCGATCATGATGTCAGTGAGCTGGTCACCGTCGATCAATCGGATGAAATCTTGGTCGGCGCTTGTCTCTGCTCCGGACGTGAACGAGGACGTCGTGATCACCGTGCCGATGTGATACTGTTGTTCTGAGAGAGCACCTTTAAATCCGCGGAGGGTGCGAGCGCCGACGGTGTTCCCGGTAGCATATTGTTTCGCTTGTACGCCAAGCCGCGCGTGGAACAGTTCTCGATCAATGACGGCGTGAATATCGATCCCACCATCGCCACGGAACGGCGTTAACTCGAGTTCACGAGTTGGCTCTGCACGCTCGATCACCATTTTACAGAGCTGTTCGAACTGCTCGTGGTCGATCTGTAACCCCTTATCAAGCAGTTCCTCTTTTGCCGTCGATGCTCTCATTCAAGATCGAGGTTTTCACGGCTGAACAAAAACCCTCCTGCCAGAGGGAGTATCCACGGTCGACCAAACACGGTCGGATACCTTCCTCCAGAAAGGACAGAAAGCGACGGGCGCTACTTCGACCGTCGAACGAATCGCCCTTCAGGCGTGAGACGGTCGAAATCGACGTCATAAAAACGGTGATTTCTGACATCGCTCATCCGCCTCATTCATAGCAACATCTACACTGGTGCAGTATCGAGGTTGGAGCGAATGGCCGACTCGTTGTGGTACCCGTCCGTCGAAGACGTCGTCGCCATCCACGATGATCTCGTCGCGGAGTACCCCGACACTCCCGCCGGCGTTCGGAACCATGGTGACATCGAATTCGCGTTGAATTACATCGAAGAGGGCAGTTTCGGTTCCACACCGGACCCCATCCACGAGAAGGCGTATCACCTCCTCCGGCTCCTCGTCGCCAATCACCCGTTCGTCGATGCGAACAAACGTACCGCGCTCAACGCGACGGTCGTCTTCTACTTCCTCAACGGGTATCGGTTCGAGTACGACAGCGAAGTGAGAACGATACTGAAAGCGTTCGGCACCGACGAAGCGGCCGTTGATGAGGAGGACACTACCGAGTATTTGCGATCTCACACCGAGGAGCTGGATCTGGTCGGTGAGATCGGGGAGTGGCGAGACGAACTCGTCCGGTACGGGCTAGACCAGTTGATCGGGGATTCCTCGGACCCGAACGATTAACGGGCTTCGAAGCGTCCGTTCAGGCATGGTCACCGAAGAAGGCGCAAAAACGACCTCCCCGCTTGACGACGTGATGGAGGACATCCGGCGGGAACTGATTCGGCGGGTCGCGGCGGACGACAGAGATTCGAACCGAGACGTCTACGACGCTCTCGAAGACGAATAACAAGGACTGTACTGAGCAACTGTTAGTCAAATCCGTTCAGAAAGGTCAATCCGTGATTGACTTTCTCCACTGAGTCCAGTTTGGATGGACGCGAACCCCACCGATGCACTAGGGGCGTTCACCTATCGAACGAAAGCATGCTCCTCGGAGTATTCCGGCCTTTACCCCGCCGCTGTCATGCGATTAGAACGATACGGGCGCGACGGGATTATCACCGCGCGGAGCGGCGTTCCCAACGATTTCGCGGCTGTCGCTCCCTGCCGGCTCGCTTCGCTCGCGGGCGGGGTGCGCTTCCACCAACCGCCCTACTCAGTGCTACGGGGCGGTAGCCTTCCGTCGACCAGGATCAACCACGGAGGGTTCAACATGCTTCTATTGGGTCGTGAGTAGGTCACCAAGCCATCCGGGCACCCCACTCATCGTGATGGCGGGCGAAGAGCTCGGAACCGGGTCGAGTCGTGACTGGGCGGTGAAAGGAACGGACCTACTCGGTGTCCGCGCAACCATCGGCGAGAGTTACGAGCGCATCTACCGCGACAACCTCGTCGGGATAGGTGTTCTCCCCTTACAGTTCGATGACGGCGACTCATGGGAATCTCTCGGACTGGACGGGTCGGAGGTCTTCACAATTCACGGTCTCGATGACGGTCTCGACGTGATGGATGAATTGACCGTTATCGCCGAGCGCGAGGACGGTTCGACTGTCGAGTTCTCGGTCATGGCACAGGTCGGTACGCCGGCCGCCGTGACCTATACCGAACACGGCGGCATCCTCCACTACGTCCTTAGACAGCTACTCACGTAGTAACTCTGCATCTTCGTCTATTCTGTATAATTGGACTTCTGAATACTGCGTTCCGGCTCCGTTCTCGGACGTGTAGATTTGTGGAGAATATTAAATCCGAATAGGTCGTACCGTAGCGTATGATACGGATACTTATCGGCGTCCTCGGAGCTGTTACTGCATTGTTCCCGGACAAGATAGTTGCGCTCTTTGAGAAACCCGCGATCACTAATCCCAGTGAAGGCACCCTAAGGAAATGGGTAAACCCAGCTATACGATCAGAAGGAATTCTGGTAGTCGTGATCTCCCTACTTGGTAGCCGATCGTATGCGTGGATGATGAATCTCACCGGGGCGTTCGGTGCAGTTGTCCTCATGTTCCCCGACCTGTATCGCAAGTTTGCTTCCACGTTCCTCTATGAGCGCCCAGATGCTATCGAATGGAACAAGCAATTTACGACAGGTGTACGAGTTGTCGGCGCAGTATACGTTTTTCTGGCGGTAAAAACGTACAGAGACCGCCACAAGGAGACGTAGGATCATCCACGACCGCATCAGTCTCGCGAATGTTCGGTAGATGCCAGCCTGTTCAGAGGGCGTGTCAACTCACAGTAGCCTCCACGTTGAAGCACCCTCGGTTCAATTGCTCGGTAATGGACGATAAATCCCAAAGGGAGGCCGACGAAGCAGACCACGGCCCACACAGTCAGCATGATGGGCACGACGGACACGACGGACACGACGACCACGGTGGGATGCACGAGGGTCACGAGCGGATGTTCCGTCGCCGCTTCTTTGTGTCTATATTTCTGTCGATCCCAGTTCTCTTGTACAGCGAAACGCTGCAGGAGTGGCTCGGCTTCTCCGTCCCCGCTTTCCCGGGTAGTGAATGGATCAACCCCGTCTTCGCGGTAGTCGTCTTCGCGTACGGTGGGGTTCCGTTCCTCCAGATGGCTGTACCAGAGCTAAAAGACCGATCACCGGGGATGATGACGCTGATCTCGATGGCCATCTCGGTCGCGTTCGTCTACAGCCTCGCGAGCGTGGTCTTCCCTACACAGTCGGCGTTTTTCTGGGAGCTCGTGACGCTGATCGACATCATGTTGCTGGGGCACTGGATCGAAATGCGGTCGGTACGCCGTGCCTCGAGCGCAGTCGACGAGCTAGCGAAGCTGATGCCCGATACCGCCGAGCGGATCACCGACGACGGTGACACCGAGGAAGTCCCGGTAAGCGAACTCTCCGAGGACGACCTCATACTCGTCCGGCCGGGCGCGAGTGTCCCTGCTGACGGTATCGTCGAGGAGGGCGATTCGGACGTTGAGGAGTCGATGATCACGGGCGAGTCGAAACCAGTCTCGAAGGAACCCGGCGACGAGGTTATCGGCGGGACGATCAACGGCGACGGCAGTCTCCGCGTCCGCGTCGGTGCGACGGGCGAGGAGACGACGCTGGCGGGCATCATGCGACTCGTCGAGGAAGCCCAGCAGAGCAAGTCCAAGACGCAGGTGCTGGCCGACAGAGCGGCTGGCTGGCTGTTCTACGTCGCCCTTGGGGCGGCAGTCGTGACAGCAATCGCGTGGACCATCGCGGTTTCGTTCAACGCGACCGTCATCGAGCGCGTTGTCACCGTACTCGTTATTGCCTGCCCGCACGCGCTTGGACTCGCCATCCCGCTGGTCGTCGCCATCAATACGTCACTCGCGGCTCGCAACGGGATGCTCGTCCGCGACCGCATCGCGATGGAAGAGGCACGGAATCTGGACGCCATTATCTTCGATAAGACTGGGACACTCACCGAAGGCGAGCACGGCGTTGTCGACATGGCGACCGTTGAAGGCGTCACCGAAGACGACGCACTCGCGCTGGCGGCGGCCGTCGAGAGCGACTCCGAACACATGATTGCACGGGCTATCCGCGAGGCTGCTGAAGAACGAGATTTCACCGCTCCTAATGCGTCCGGATTTGAGGCGATCAAAGGCCGAGGGGTCCGCGCGAACGTCAATGGAGACGAGGTGTACGTCGGCGGGCCGAATCTGCTGAACCAACTCGACAGCGAGGTTCCTGCCCACCTCCAGCGCTTCGCTGACGAAGCCGGCCAGAACGCCCATACCGTGGTGTATCTCGTTCGCGAAGGAGAGTTGATTGCCGCCTTCGCGATGGCCGACGTAATTCGCGAGGAAAGTTACCGCGTCGTCGAAGCGCTCCACGACCTCGGCGTCGAGGTGGCGATGCTGACTGGTGACTCCCGGGACGTCGCCACCGCCGTCGCCGACGAACTGGGCATCGACACTGTGTTCGCCGAGGTCCTTCCCGAAGATAAGGACGAGAAAGTGCAGGAACTCCAAGACCAGGGCAAGCTCGTGGGGATGGTCGGCGACGGCGTGAACGATGCGCCGGCGCTGACGCGGGCCGATGTCGGTATCGCCATCGGGAGCGGTACCGACGTCGCGGTCCAGTCGGCGGACGTCATCCTCGTCCAGAACAACCCGATGGACGTGGTTCGACTCGTGAAACTCAGCAAGGCGAGCTACCGGAAGATGCAGGAGAACATCGCCTGGGCAGCCGGGTATAATATCTTTGCAATTCCGCTTGCAGCGGGCGTGTTGGCTCCGATCGGGATTCTGCTGTCGCCTGCTGTGGGCGCGATCCTGATGTCGCTGAGTACGGTCATTGTCGCCATCAACGCGCAGTTGCTCCGGCGGGTGGATCTGTCCATCCCCGACCTTCCCGGAGGGACACCACCGACTGATGCCCAACCTGCAGACTAAAATCGATCGCGTTAACTTTGGCGTGAATTGTGGTAGACGGCGACGGCTTCGAGCCAGTCTTGAGCTGTCTGTACCGCAACATTGCCGAAACTATTCGCAAACGATGATGTTCGTCGTTCTATTTATCAAGAGAAATGTTCGATAGCATTCCGATTTCCATGTTGAATGATTTAAAATCGATACCCGTCCTCAGCGAGAACTGGTCCAAGATAGCCTGCGTCATCGACAAGAAATTTCACATCATCGAACTGGTAGCGCCGGTGTAGCTCGGTCAGAAACCAGCGCGTTGTCTGTTTCGTTGCGGTCGGATAGAGGCTTAGGTCAAGAATTTCGTTCGTATGCGGATCAACCGCGCCGTACAGCCAGAATTGCTGACCGTGGAGGCGGATCATCTTTTCGTCAACCGCAAGTTGATCCTCAGAGACGGTCGAGATCGGCTGTAGATCGGCTTTATGAACCCAGTTGTGGATGGCGACGTGACTCCGATCAATTCCGTATTCCTCGAGAAATTTGCTTACATCGCGTAGTGACATACCGGCCAAATGACAGCGGATCCCTACTTTAATCGCCCAGAGTGGCGTTCGACTCGCTCCACAGACGACAAGTCAATCCACGCGATACCATCGTTAAGGCGGTCGAATTCGGTCATAGACACTCAGAACTCGTCCGCCTCATCCTCTAACTTAACGCGACCCGTCATTCGACCCCAATCATTAACACGAATGCCGTTTGGGTTCTTCGCGAATCGACAGACGGCGGGGACCGCCGTCACGGAGCGTGACAAAATCACCCCTCGAAATGAACCCGAAATATCGCCGACCTCGACGCTGTCTGGTGGTTTAATATGTATCCACGGCAAGAGGTTGTGTGACGGGCGCGACGGGATTTGAACCCGCGGCATCTTGGTCCGGAACCAAGTGCTCTGTCCGCTGAGCTACGCGCCCTCACGACCGGCTATCCGCGGCGAGCGTTTAACGCTTCTGACTGCAGTCGTCCGGATCGGTCGACGAGAGGGTGGTCGCTCGCGGCCGTCCCGGCACCGTCGATCGGCTCGCCGAGGTCAAACGACGGGAACTCGAGGGGTGGATCGAGACGTACGAGTCGGCGTCGACGCCTCCGTGCTGCTGTCGCCAACGATGTTCGATGACAAGAGACAGCTCGCAGTCACCTGATATCAGACCCAATTATTTATTCTGATAGTTATAGGGCGCAGCTTTATCTGATACGGTCCGAAGAGAGGATCGAACCAGCGTGACCCTTCGCCCGACCGACCGCTCGGCGACTGCCCACCGCGACAGTCCCGACGACGATCGCCGAGAATCGGCCGAGGACTCGGCCGAACGCGGTCTGCGTGAGCCGGCGAGTACGAGCGGGTCGACAGCGGCGAGCGGAGAAACCGACACGGACGAAGGCGTCAATCCGGGAGCGGCCCCCGTTCCGGGCGCCGATCGATTCGTCGCGGCCGTCGCGGTCGACGGCGAGGTATTGTTCGCCGGGCCGTCGGTGCCCGCGGTGCTCGGAGTCGACCGCGGAGCGCTCGTCGGTAATGATCTGCTGGATCGCGTCCATCCGAAGGACCGCGATCCGGTCTCGAACGCGCTTTCCGCGGTCACGACCGACCGCGTCGTCACCCACCGGCTCCGCCACGCCAACGGCGGGTTCGTCTGGGTCGAGTCGGTCGTCGACGAGGAGTTGGCCCCCGAGTTCGGCGGTCGCGTCGTCACCGCGCGTCGCGTCGACGCGGAAGCGACGTTCTCGGAGCGATTCCGGGAGTTTCTGGAGTACGGCACGGATCTGGTTACCGTTGTCGACGCCGACGGTCGCGTCCGGTACGAGAGCCCGTCGATCGAGGAGGTGCTCGGCTACGAACAGGGATCGACCGTCGGACGCTCGCCGCTCGGCTACGTCCACCCGAACGACCGGGAGCGGGTGACCGAGCAGTTCTATCGCGCGCTCAACGACGCCGATCCAACGCCCACGATGGAGTACCGCTACCGCACCGCCGACGGCAACTGGGTCTGGTTGGAGTCCCGGACCCGGTCGCTGCCGGCCGACGCCGCGGTCGGGCGCCTGCTCATCAACTCGCGGGACGTGAGCGAGCGGAAGGCGCGCGAGCGCCGCCTCACCGACCGCAACGAGCGGCTCGACCGCTTCGCCAGCATCGTCTCTCACGACCTCCGGAACCCTTTATCAGTGATCCGGGGATCGATGGAGATGGCACAGCTGAAAGACGACACCGAACCCCTAAAACGGGGCGAACGCGCCGTTGACCGGATCGACCAACTGGTCTCGGACCTGCTGACGCTCGCCCGACAGGGGTCCGGAATCGACGAGCCGACGGAGTTCGGACTCGGCGCCGTCGCCCGCGAGGCGTGGGACACCGCCGGGAGCGCGGACGCGACCCTTCTCGTCGGCGCGGACGCTAGGGTACACGGTGACCGCGGCCGACTGCGGCAGGTGTTCGAGAACCTGTTTCGGAACGCGACGGAACACGCTGCGCCGGAGTACGCGGGCGAAGTCCCGTCGACCGACGGCGGCGAGGACGGCCCCCTCACCGTCGTCGTGACCGCGACCGACGACGGATTCCTCGTCGCCGACGACGGACCGGGGATCGACCCGGCACACCGCGAGGAGGTCTTCGACCCCGGCTTCACGACCCGGGAGGACGGGACGGGCTACGGGCTCGACATCGTCCGCGAGGTCGTCGAGTCGCACGGCTGGACGGTCGGACTCCGGGGCGACGGCGCCGAGCCGGCGCGCCCGGAGGACGTGACGGTTCCCGACGGGGCGTGCTTCGTGGTCCGCGGTCCCGGCCCCGACGCGGCCGAGGCGGGCAGACCGTGGATCGACGGGTGAGCGCGACCGGTACGGAGTCGCGATCGTCCTCGACGCCGCGCCGTCCCGTCGCGTTTATTCCGCGCGGCTGCCAATCTGGGCTGTGACCCCCGTCGACGCGACCGTGCGTCCGGTCGAGCGCGCCGACCTGCTCGCCGTGGTGCGGATCGAGCGGGCGTGCTTCTCGGACCCGTGGCCGTACGACGCCTTCGAGGGGCTCCTCGACGAGCCCGCGTTCCTCGTCGCGGAGCGCGAGGGGGCGGTCGTCGGCTACGCCGTCGCGGACTCGACCCCGAACCACGGGCGCGACATCGGCCACGTGAAAGACCTCGCGGTTCATCCGGAGGCGCGCAAGCGGGGAATCGGCCGGACGCTGCTTCGGTCCGCGCTCGCGCGCCTCCGCGCCGTGGGCGTCGCCGTCGTGCGGCTGGAGGTCCGCGAGAGCAACGCGGCCGCGCGCTCGCTGTACGCGACGGAGGGGTTCGAGCCGATCCGCCGGATCTCGAACTACTACCGGGACGGCGAGGACGCGCTCGTGCTCGTCGTCGACCTCGCGGAGTGGGCGGCGGGAGAGTGACCGTCGGAGGAGTGACCGTCGGAGGAGTGACCGGCGGTTTCCACCGCACGCAGACTTCCGCTTTTAATAAGGCTTAGTGTCTCGGGGGCAAAGCCCATGGTATGAGTTCGGTTCCCGAGCGGGCGGAGATCGACGAGTCGTATCAGTGGGACCTCCAGAGCATCTATGCGGACGACGAGGAGTGGGAGACCGCGTACGAAGCGGTCGCAGAACGGGTCGATGAGCTCGCGGCGTACGAGGGGCGCGTCGGCGACGACGCCGCGACCCTCCTCGAGCTGTTCGAGTTGCGCGAGGAAATCTTCCGTGACCTCCAGCAGGTGATGACGTACGCCCGGCTTCGCAGCGCCGAGGACACTCGGAATCAGGAGTATCAGGCGATGTCCGCGAAGGCGTCGTCGCTCGGCTCCGAGGCGTCGAGCGCGATCTCCTACCTCGAACCAGAGCTGCAGTCGCTCACCGAAGACGACGTGGCGTCGTTCGTCGACGCCGAGCCCGACCTCGCCGAGTACGAACACTACCTCGACGACGTGCTGCGGATGAAAGACCACACGCGCTCGGCCGAGGTCGAGGAGGTGCTCGCGGATCTCTCGGAGGTCACCGACGCGCCGAGCGAGATTTACTCGATGCTGACGAACGCCGACATGAGCTACGGCGTCGTCGAGGACCCCGACGGCGAGGCGGTGGAGATCACGCAGGCGAACTTCACGAAGCTCCAGACGAACCCGGACCGGGAGTTCCGCGAGCGCGTCCACGAGACGTTCTACGACGAGTGGGCGAGCGTCCGCAACACGGTCGGTACGTCGCTTAAAAAGGCCGTGCGGGAACACACGACGAGCGCCGAGATCCGCGGCTACGACAGCGCCCGCCAGGCCGCGCTCGACGGTTCGAACGTCCCGGTCGAGGTGTACGACACGCTCGTCGACACGGTCGACGACAACCTCGACGTGCTCCACCGCCACGCCGAGCTGAAGGCGGACGCGCTCGGGGTCGACCAGTTGGAGAGCCACGACTTCTACATGTCGCTGACGGGCGATCAGGGGCCCGACGTGGAGTACGAGCAGGCCCGCGAGTGGGTGATCGAAGCGGTCGCGCCGCTCGGCGAGGCGTACCAGGAGCGGATGGCCGAGGGCCTCGACTCGCGGTGGGTCGACGTGTACGAGAACCGCGGGAAGCGCTCGGGCGCGTTCTCGTCGGGGACGTACGACACCCAGCCGTTCATTCTGATGAACTACCAGGACGACATCGCCTCGATGTACACGCTCGCGCACGAGCTCGGCCACTCGATGCACTCGGAGCTGGCCGGCGACGCCCAGCCGTGGCACGACGCGAGCTACGAGATCTTCGTCGCGGAGATCGCCTCCACCGTCAACGAGACCTTGCTCACCCACCACTTGCTCGACACTGTCGAGGACGACGAGCTGCGGACCCACGTCCTCGACGAGTACCTCGAGCGCTTCCGCTCGACCCTCTTCCGCCAGACGATGTTCGCGACGTTCGAACAGCGGATCCACGAGCGCGTCGAGTCCGGCGACGCGCTCACCCCCGACGCCTTCGACGAGATCTACGCCGACCTCAAGGGCGACTACTACGCGCCCGCGGAGCTGACCGGCGGCATCGAACGCGAGTGGGAGCGGATTCCCCATTTCTACTACAATTTCTACGTGTACCAGTACGCGACCGGCATCTCCGCGGCGGCCGCGATCGTTGAGCGCGTCTTAGCGGAGGGCGAGACGGCCGCCGCCGACTACCGCGAGATGCTCGAGGCCGGCGGCTCCGACTACCCGCTCGAGGTCGTCGAACTGGCGGGGATCGACATGGCCTCGCCCGACCCGATCGAGTCCGCCGTCGGGATCTACGACGACTACCTCGACGAGATCGCGGCGCTGCTCGATCTGGAGTAGTCGAGAGACAGAGGAGCGATCGATCTCGGGAGTGGATGTAGTAGATCGGTTGATCCGTTGTTTATAACTGATCGAGTGAGGTTGCTGTCGGCTATCTATACGTGATCGACGACTCCGCAGTGAAGACCTCCAAAGCCCCAGCCGCGAGGCCACAGTACGCTCGTTGCGCTCCTCGCTCGCTCCGCTCGCTGCGGTGCTTCCGTCGCCTGCTGTGGCCTCGCGGCTGCCCCTTTGAGTCCCACCCGACCGCACCGCCCCGCACCGCACGCCTCCCCAGCCTCGTCGGTCACCCTCCGCGTTGCTCCGGGTGACCGACTCCCTCGCGCGTGCGACTCGCGCCCCCACGGGCACTTGTCGGCACGCGCCACCGCACTTTTTTAAGTGATCGTCGCTGTCGCTCATGTCCTTTTAAATACTGCATCGACGCCACCGATCTGCAACACCCACTCCCGCTATCGAGCATGACGCACCGTTCAGCGACCCACTGTTCCCCCGTATCCGAAGACGGGTCAACGGATCCGAACCGCCGTCTCCCCAACCCTCCGACGCAACCCTTACGCGTCGTGACCCGCTAAACCGTGTATATGACCGAGAAACGCGACGATGACCGCCACGAGTTCTCCGCCGGGCAGGGCGTCGACGCCGACTACGAGGAGTTCACCCTCGACCCCGAGGAGATCGACGCCGACCCGAACACGGTCGATCCCGTCGACTCCCGCGTCCTCACGGACATCCTCGACAAGCGCAACGTCGAGAGCGACTCCATCGACGTGGAGCGCCTGATCGACGTGGGGCTGTCGTACATGGGGATCAACCGCTTCGAGGAGGCGACGGAGACGTTCGAGCGCGCCGCGCAGTTCGCCGACGAGGACTCGCTTGAGGCCCAGGAGGCGTGGGTGAACAAGGGCGCGGCCCACGCGGAGCTAGAGGAGTACGATCAGGCGATCGGCGCCTACCAAGAGGCGCTGCGGATCGACGACGACTCCGAACACGCCGCTACGGCCGAGACCAACCTCGCGTACGCGCTCTGGGAGTCGGGCCAAGGCGAGCAGGCGCTCCGACACGCGGAGCGCGCCGTCGAGACCGACCCGCGCTTCGCGGAAGCGTGGTACAACCGCGGGTTCCTGCTGGTCGAGCGCGGCCTCGCTGAGGACGCCGTCAACTGCTTCGACAACGCGATCCGGCTCGGCTACCGGAGCGCGGGCGTGTTAGAGGAGAAGGCCCGCGCGTTAGAGGAGGCCGGCGAACACGAACAGGCCGAAGAGGTCGCCGACCGCGCGGACGAGATCCGGCGCGAGGCTGAAGAGCAGATGGTCGAAGAACAGACCGGACAGGCGCCCGGTCCCGGCGGACGAGACGCGCAGGGCGGGCGACCCGGAGCCGGCGGACAGCCCGGCGCCGGCGGTCGAGGCGGTCGGGGCGGCCGCGGCGGGCAGGACGGCGCGAGCGAGGAGTCGGAGCGCGAGCTCCAGGGCGAGGGGCCTGAGGGGTTTTAAATGCTCCTCCGCGAGCGCGAGACGCCCGAGGGACGGCTCGTCTCCGTCTGCGACGCCGACTGCCTCGGCGAGACGTACGACAACGGGCGCGCGACGATCACCGTCAGCGAGGAGTTCTACGACGGCGACGACGCCGTCGAGGCGACCGCCGAGGAAGTCGTCGCGGGGCTCCACCGCGCGCAGGTCGCGAACATCGTCGGCACCGAGGCCGTGGGCGTCGCCGTCGAGGCCGGCCTCGTCGACGAGGAGACCGTCTTGGAGTTCGACGAGACCCGACACGCACAACTGCTCTGGCTCTGACGTGCGGACATGAAGCGACTGACGAGAGCCGAGTTGGCCGATCGCGTGGGGCCGCGACCGCCCTCGGACGCGTTCTGGAGCCGCGTGATCGCGGCCGAACGCGGGACGATCAGCGTCGGACCCGATGTCGTCGGCGACACCGACCAGCGCGTCCGGGAGAACCGGCGGCGGCGCGGCGAGTCCGGCGACGACGGCCCCCTGTCGCCGGGCGACATGATCGACGTGAGCGGGGAGTCGTTCGTCGTCGTTGCGGTCGAGGAAACGCAGTCCGGCGGGCGGCGATACCGGATCGATCTGGTCGACGATCCGGCGTAGGCTCGATCGCGTGAGACGGTCCCGTCCGGTTCGGTTCTCGACCGCGGCGTTGCTCTGTGGTAGCCCTCGACGTCACCCGATTCGCGCGAGCACCGCCCGACGACCGCGTTCCGCGCCGAGTCCCGCGGCGAGCAGGATCAGTCCGGCGACGACGAGCGCGATCGAACCGGAGATCGCGTCGGCAACCGGGCCGACGAGAAAGGCGGCGACCCCGAGCACGAACCCGAGCGTCGCGGCGTTCGCCAGCGACGCCTCGCGGAGTCCCACCGCGCCGACGACGAGCGCCAGCACGCTCACGAGGAGACAGCCGAGGGCGGCGAGCGCACCCGCGAGCGACTCCATGAGCCCGAGGGCGGCCCACGCGGCCGCGAGTGAGAGCGGTCCGACGACCGCCGGGACAACGGCGTATCCCGCTGGCCGATCGCCGCCGACGCGCCGAAACGCAACCGCGGCGGCGACGGCGGTCGCAACGGCGAGGAGGGCGATTCCGGGTCCAGTCGGATCGCCCCATCGCGCGCCGGTCGCAACCAGGGGGACGACGGCGACAACCGCGAACGCCCCGCCGGTCCAGCGGAGCGTCCGCGCGAACCGCGGGATCGACGACGCTGCAGTCCCGCCGCCGGGGAGGCGACCTCCGATCCCGCCGCCCGCGAGGAGCCCGGCGGTGTACGCGACGCTTCCGTAGAAGCCGACGAGGAGGACGGGGTTCTCCGACGCCGTCGCCGTGACGGCGGTCGCCGCGCCGAGAACCGACGCCAGTCCGCCGATCGGCCGCGAGTCGATCCGCGCCGCGACGGCGATGCTCGCGACGGTCCAGGCGCCGACCAGCCATGGCTCAACGACGTCGCGGTCGACCGGTGTCGCCAGTTCGGCGAGTTGAAACAGCGTCACGCCGGTGAACAACGCCGCGAGCAGCCACAGTCCGTGTGCGGTCCGCGGGGAGGTGCGTTCGAGGCTCGCCCCGCCGGCGGCCGCGAAGAGCGGGACGACGACGAGGACCGCGGCGCGGGCAGCGACCGGGATAGAGCCCCAGCGTTCGATCAGCAGGGCCGTCACTCCGGCCGCGACGAGCACGCCGCCCATCAGGGCCAGCGCGACGACGATCCGGCTCTCGCCGAGGAGCCCCTCGGCGTCGGGGTCGGACTCGGCGATGCGGGCCGCGGTCGCGTCGTCGATGAGCCCCTCGTCGGTCCAGCGGTCGAGGGCCTCGCGGAGGGCGTCGGGGTCCATGCGTCCACGGTCTGCGGGGCGGCTCAAGGGTTTTGTCCCCGAGCGGGGCGTTCGGGGAACTGCGAGAGCGAGAGTCGACCGCCTACAGATCCGCGACGTCTTCGATCGCGTCGGTGAGTTCCCTCACGCTCTCGACGGTGTGTTCGCCCATGTGGCCGATTCGGAACGTCTTCTCGCCGAGCTGCGAGCCGTAACCGTTCGAGAAGGCCATGTCGTACTCCTCGCTTACTTCCTCGATAGTCGCGGCGACGTCGATGTCTTGGGTATTCTCGATACAGGCGACCGTCTGCGACTCGTACCCCTCCTCGGGGAACATCGCGAAGTGCTCGTCCGCCCAGTCGTGGACGTACGCCATCATCTCGCGGTGGCGCTCGTCGCGGGCGTGATGGCCTTCCTCGAGCATGTGTTTCATTTGTTTGCGGTACGCTAACATGATCGGAATCGCGGGCGTCGAGTGCGTCTGGCCCTTCCGGTCGTAGTAGTCGATGGCGCGGCGGAAGCCGCCGTACCACGAGGAGTCGCCCTTCTCGACCTCGCGGTCGTAGGCGTCGTCGCTGACGACGCAGACCGCGAGCCCCGGCGGCATCGCGAACGCCTTCTGTGTCGACGCGAAGATCACGTCGATGTCGTGTTCGTCGATGTCGACGAAGTCGCCGCCGAGCGACGAGACGGCGTCGACGGCGAAGTACGTGTCCGGGTACTCACTGATTACGTCGCCCATCTCCTCGATGGGGTTGCGGACGCCGGTCGAGGACTCGTTCATCACGCCCGCAACCATGTCGTACCCCTCGTCGCTGGCGTCGAGCGCCTCGCGGATGTCCTCGGGCTTGACGGCCTCGCCCCACTCGTACTCCAGCCGGGTGACGTCCTTGCCGAGCCGCTCGGCGACGTTGGCGAAGCGCTCGCTGAAGCTCCCGCAGGTCGGCACCAGGACGCGCTCGTCGACGAGGTTCAGCGTCGACGCCTCCCAGAACTCCGTGCCGGAGGCGGTGAGGATGATCACGTCGTTGTCGGTGCCGAGGAACTCCTTCGTGTCCTCCACGATGGTCGTGTACAGATCGGTCATCCGGTCCATCCGGTGGCCGAACGGCGACTCCGTCATCGCCTCGATGACGTCGTCTCGGACCTCCGTCGGGCCGGGGATGTACAGCGTCTTGTCGTCGTAGTCGTCGCGGTATTCGCGTTTCTTCGTCACGGGATCCACCTGATGGATCGTATCGGGTCGCGCGGGAGTATGGACCTTGTGATATGTTCAAAAAGCGGTGTCACCTGTCGGTCACGTCGCTCGCAGGAGGCGGAGCGTCTCACCCCCAGTGCCAGAAGTGATCGCGTCCTCCCTTTTCAACGGGGTCGGTCCGCTCGCGGAGGGCGGCGACGTCGTCAGCGGTGGGTTCGTGGTCGTCCGGGAGCCGTTCCATACACTCGAAACAGAGGAAGAACTCCGAGCCGTCGGTGAGTTCGAGAGTCATGCCCTGCGTCGACTCGAACGCAAAGTTCCACAGATCGCCGATCCCGCCGGCGATCCTGACGGACCGCTCGCAGACATCACACGACTCCGAGGCCATACGCGAGGTAGCGGCTCAGGGCGGTAATGGGTGTCGACAACGACGTCGATCGGGAAGGGATCCGTAGAGAACGGTTTCAAGGGCCGGCTGATAGTTTATAAGCGGTTGATCGTGGATTGGTGGAGAACACCGCCGAATACCCAGTTGTCAGCTTATAAATGGTCGCTGACGGAGCGACCGTGAACACCGCCGAATACCTAGTCCATCGCTTATAAATGGTTGCTGACGGAGCGGCCGTGAACACCGCCAAAGCCCCAGTCGCTCCCTTATCTATGGTTGCGAGTAGACCGATGGCGAACACCTTCAAAGCCCCAGCCGCGACGACTCGCGCGGCTCGCTGCGGTCCTCAGTCACTCGCTTCGCTCGTTCCTTGCGGTCCTAGCGTCGCCGAGCTTCGTCCTCGCGACTGCCCCTTTGAGTCCCACCCGCAACCGCACTGCAACCTCACGCCTCCCCAGCCTCGTCGCTCACTCCGTTCGCGACTCCCTCGCGCGTGCGGCTCGCGGGCCGATGGCCCGCTCGCCGGCACGCGCCGCCGCCTCGTTCACTTATAAATCGTCGCCCTCACTCCCCACTGACGCCGATCACGTGCGCGTCCTCGGGATCGAAGCCGACGACGATTTCGCCGGAGAGCGGGTCGCGCGTCCGGACCACGAGGTCGCGTCCGCCCCAGTCGAGGGTCACCCGGGTTGTCTCGCCGAGGAACTCCGCGCTCTCGACGGTCGCCGTGAGTCGACTGTCACCCGCACCGATCCGCAGGTACTCGGGCCGGACACAGAAGGTGAGGCGGTCGCCGGGTGCGACGTTGTTTGCCTTGTCGACCGCAACCCGCAGGACCTCGCCGTCGACGTCGACGGCGGCGACGGCGCTCCCGGAGGCGTCCTCGATCGCCGTCACCCGCCCCGCGAAGGCGTTGTTGTCGCCGACGAACTCCGCGACGAACCGGCTCGACGGCTCCCGGTACACCGTCCGCGGGGGCGCGACCTGCTCCGGGCGCCCGTCGCGCATCACCGCGACACGGTCAGATATCGCCAGCGCCTCCTCCTGATCGTGGGTGACGTAGACGGTGGTGATCCCGAGTTCGGACTGGATGCGCCGCACCTGCACCCGGAGGCGCTCCCGGAGCTGCGCGTCGAGCGCGCTCATCGGCTCGTCGAGGAGGAGCAGATCGGGACCGGGCGCGAGCGCACGGGCCATCGCGACGCGCTGGCGCTGCCCACCGGAGAGGCTCTCGGGGTCGCGGTCGGCGGCGTCGGGGAGGTCCACCAGTTCGAGCAGCTCCGCAACGCGCTCGTCGCGGGTGGCTCCCTCCGGCGGGTCAGCGAAGTTGAGCCCGTACCCGACGTTCTCGCCGACGGTCATGTGCGGGAACAGCGCGTAGTTCTGGAAGACGACGCCCACGTCGCGGTCCTCGGGGGGCACGCCCGCGACCGAGTCGCCGAAGAAGCGGACGGTCCCGGAAGAAGGCTCCTCGAACCCCGCGATCAGCCGGAGCGTCGTCGTCTTCCCGCAGCCGGAGGGGCCGACGAGCGTGAAGAACTCGCCCTCGCGCACCTGGAAGCTCACGTCGTCGACGGCGGCGGTGTCGCCGTAGCGCTTGGTGACGCCGTCGAGTTCGACGGCTGGGGGATCAGTGGGCGAGTCGGCAGCTCCCTCCGCTCCCTCAGAGCCCACGCGTCTCACCCCCGAGCCGCTCGATCACGACGAAGCTGAGCCCGGTGACGACGAGAAGGACGACGCCCATTGCGGTCGCCGGTCCGAGCCGGCGCCCGATGAAGCGTTCGATGGCGACCGGCATGGTGTAGGCGTCGGCGCCGGTCGCGAGCACCACCGTCGCCGTGAACTCCCCGATCGAGATGGCGAACGCGAACGCCGCGCCGGCGACGACACCGGGCCACACGAGGGGCAGCTCCACGTCCCGGATCACCCGCGCCCGCGACGCGCCGAGCGCCCGCGCCGACTCGATCAGCGAGCGGTCGAGCCCCTCCAGCCCGGGCGCGACGGTCCGGACCACGAACGGGTAGCCCGCGACCGCGTGCGCGACGACGATGGCGACGGCGCCGGTCGCCGCGAACCGCCACCCCGCGATCTCCACGCCGAAGACGAGCCCGCGGAGGAGCCCGAGTCCGACGACGATACCGGACACCGCCAGCGGCGCCATCGCGGCCGCGTCGACCAGCTTCCGCCCGCGATACCGCCGCGTCGTCAACACGGCAACGACGACCCCCATCGGGAGCGCGAGCAGCGTCGAGCCCGACGCGAACGCCAGCGAGTTGCGGATCGCGGGCCACGGGCGCACCTGAAACGCCGCCCCCGTCTGCTGGCGGTCGACTAAGAACCGGTAGTGGTCGAGCGTGAGCGCCCCGTCCCCGCCCGTGACGCTCGCGAGCACCATCGAGGCGATCGGCGCGAGGAAGACGAGTCCGGCGACGACCGCGTAGGCGGCGAGGCCGAGCCGCGGGAGGACCTCTCTGAGAGACGGAGCGGCTGGGACGAGGGACTTTCGGGGAAGCGGTCTGACCCCCCGCGAGCTGACGGTGTTCCGCGCCTCGTATCGCAGGTACGCGAGCAGCACGCCGAGCGATATCACCAGCTCGACGATCGCCAGCGCGGCCGCCTCGGCGTAGCTCAGGTCGCGAACGAGCCGGTAGACGAACACCTCGACGGTCGCCAGCTGAAACCCGCCGAGCGCGAGGACGATGGGGAACGTCCCGAACGTGAACACGAAGGTGAGCGCCGCGCCCGTCAACACGGCGGGGTACACCTGCGGTGCGACCACGTCGTAAAAGGCCCTGATCGGCCCCGCGCCGAGGCTCCGGGCGGTCTCGACCGCGCTCGCGTCGACCGACTCCCACGCCGCGGTCGTCACCCGGGCGACGAGCGGCGCGTTGTAGAACGCGTGGGCGATCACGATCGCCTCCAGCGTGAACATGAGGTCGACGGGCGGGAGGCCGAGCCCCGATAACACCGCGTTCAGGGTGCCGTTGGTCCCGAACGTGGCGACGAAGCCGACCGCGACCATAATCGAGGGCAGCACGAACGGAACGATCGTCAGCGAGCGCAGGGTGCGTCGGCCGGGGAACTCGAAGCGCGCGAGCAGGTAGGCGGCCGGGAGTCCGAGCGCGACGCTGGCGACCGTCGACAGCGCGGCCTGATACGCGGTGAACCCGACGATCCCGAGTCGGCGGTCCGGCCCGAGCAGGTCGCGCGCGACCGCGAGCGGCGACTCGCCCGCGAACAGCCGGGCGAGCTCCCCGAAGTAGAACGGGTCGCGCAGTAGCTCGGCGAACACGGCGAGGGTGGGAGCGCCGTCGACGACGACCGCCTCGATCAGGACCGTCCCGACCGGGTAGTAGAACGCGGCGACGAGCGTGACGCTCGTAACGACCGCGAGCGCGGTCAGGAAGCGTCCGCGGAGGCGGGCCGCGAGGCGCTCGCGCAGGGCGCGAGCTCGGCCGGAGCCGCTCGCTCCCCCGTCAGCACCGCGGCTGGCGTCTGACACGCCGCCCTCAGTTCCCGACGAACTGCCGTTCCCACTCTTCGACCCACTCACTGACCGAGCCTTGGAGCTCGTCGTACGTGAACGTCACCGGTTCGGCGGGCTCCTGTGCCAGTTCGGCGTAGTCGTCGGGCAGCGTCGCGGTGTCGGTCGCGGGGAACGCGACGTTGCGCTGTGCGATCTCGCCTTGCACGTCCGGCTCCAGCATGAACGACATAAACTCGCGGGCGAGTTCGGGCTCGTCGGCGCCGGCGAAGACGGCCATCCCCTCCGGATTGGCGTAGGCCTGATCGTTCAGGAAGCGAATCTGGTGCTTCTCCAAGTCTTGCCCCTCCATGTCCGCGAACACCTGATCGGTCGAGTAGGAGACGACCATCGGCGCCTCGCCCTTGCTCCAGGCGCTGTAGGCGTCATCCCACGAGCCGAGCACGCGCACGTCGTTGGCCTTGAGATCCTCCCAGTAGTCGAGGTAGTCGTAGTCGGGATCGTCGTCGGCGCCCTCGACGGCGCCGTCAGGCCCGTCACCGAACCGGTGAATCGTGTGCAGCAGGAACGCGCGCCCCGTCGTCGATGCGCCGGGGTTCTGCGCGATGAGCGCGCCCGCGTGCTCGTCGTCGAGCAGCCCGTCGAACGTCGCCGGCGCCTCGATCGCGGTGCCGTCATAGACGAGGCTCACGTACCCCGTGTCGAAGGGGACGGCGCGGTCGAACGGGTCGAACAGCAGCCCGTCGCGGACATCGCCGAACCCGTCGACCTCGCCGCGTTCGGCGAACAAGTCGTCGTCAAGCGCCTCGTCGACGCGCACTAAGTCCTCGGTGGAGAGCCCGACGTAGAGGTCGGCGTCGATCGACACCCCGGAGTCGGCCCGCTCGACGTAGTAGTTCAGTTCGTTGTCCGGGGTCGCCCACTCCAGTTCGGCGTCGACGCGGGACTCGAACTCCTCTTTAAGCCACTCGCCGGGGCTCACCGACGGCGCGTCGATAAAGTTGGTGTAAGTCGCGACCGTCAGCGTGGGTGTTCCCTCCTCGTCGTCGGCCCCATCGTCGCCGTCGGAGCCGTCGCCCCCGTCGGAATCGTCCCCATCCGAGCCGTCGCTCCCGTCAGAGCCGTCACCGCCGTCCGTCGGCTCAGCGCTACACCCCGCGAGCGCGACGGCTCCAGCCGCGCCGCCGAGCGCGAGGAACCGTCGTCGGGTGGGGCTCCCCGCGCCCCGGTCAGCGCGTCGGCCAGCACCGTTACGGGAGTCCGCCTGCCGGTCGTCGGGAGCGTCACGCCGATCCGCCTCGGTCGCGTTGTCGTTAGTCATTACCGAGTTGTTACACCCGGTGGTTACATAAGGGATCCGTGTCGGGAGCTGTGAGAGATGACGGCAACGGCGACGGGAGCGCCGGAGCGGCGAGGCACGCGAAGGAGACGGCGGTATCACGCTCGATACCGCCGCCGACACCGATTTACCGCGCCACGACATTCATCGCTTCATGAACGAGAGACCAGCCGGACGAGAAGCCGAGGGGTCGATCGGGGACGCGACCGACGTCACGCGGCGTCGACTGCTCGCGGGCGGCGCGGCCGTCGGCGTCGCGGGGCTGGCAGGCTGTCTCGGCGGCCGCGACGGGCCGGTGCCGGAGCCGACGGTGACGAGCGACCGGATCGACGACGGGTGGCGGCTCCTCGACGAGTCGGAGAGCACGGTGTTCGAGCAGTCGTACGGCCCGGTGACGGTGACCGCGCTCGAACGCACGCTGATCTACGAGTACGTCTCGGTCGCCGAGGCGCTGGCGGAGACGTTCGGCGCGAGCGGGTCGCCGGTCGTCTTCTTCGCCACCCGGATCGACATCCGGCCGGCGATCGACAGCCTCCCGGCCGGTATCGGGCGGGACCGGTTGATGGCCGAGGTGGAGACGGCCGCGGTCGACGCGTTCCGGTCGCAGCTGAGCGCGAGCGATATCGAGAACGTCGAGATCGTGGACGAGGGAACGAGCACCGTTCGGAGCGGCCACACCGCGACGACGTGGCAGCTGGAGGGGAATTTCGTCGTCGACGGCGAGATCCCGCTTCCCGACGGGTCGGCGGAGACGATCAGCGAGACCGTCGATATCGAGTCGCGGCTGGGGGTCTGGCACGACGGCACCGACGTGCTGGTCGCCGGCGGCGCGTACCCGGCGGAGCCGCTCACGGACGTGATCGACGAGGCCCTCCCGAACCTGATCGACGCCGAGACCTTCCTCGAAGAGACGGTAGACGAGGAGACGAGAGCGGCGCTCGCGACCGAGCCCGCGGCCTTCGACGAGGAGATATCGGCGCTGCTCATCTCGGTGGAGTGAGTAACTGCTCGAACCGACCCGTTTAATCGGCGGCCGCGACTGTACCTCGGTATGAGCCACTTCCCTTCCTTCGAGGTGATCCCCGCCGTCGACGTGCAGGACGGCGAGGTCGTCCAGTTGGTCGGCGGCGAGCGCGGTACGGGCAAGCGGTACGGCGACCCGATCGAGGCCGCCGAGCGCTGGATCGAGGCGGGCGCGGAGACGCTCCACCTCGTCGACCTCGACGGCGCGTTCGAGGGCGAGCGCGTCAACGCCGACGCGATCGAAGCGGTGGTCGAGAGCGTTCCGGACGAGATCGGCCTCCAGCTCGGCGGGGGCATCCGTGCTACCGACGGCGCGCGCGACCTCCTCGATCTGGGGCTCGACCGCGTGATCTTGGGTACCGCGGCGGTCGAGACGCCCGAGGTCGTCGCCGAGATCGACGAGACGCACCCGGGCAGCGTCGTCGTCAGCCTCGACGCGAAGGACGGCGAGGTCGTCGTGAGCGGGTGGACCGAGGGCACCGGCCTCGACCCGGCGGAGGCGGCGGCGCGCTACGAGGAACTCGGCGCCGGCGCGATCCTCTTCACGAACGTCGACGTGGAGGGACAGCTTGAGGGAATCGACCGCGAGGCGGTCGCGAGCGTCGTCGACGCGGTCGAGATCCCGGTGATAGCCTCCGGCGGAGTGGCGACGGTCGACGACGTCATCGACTTAAAAGAGGCGGGCGCGGCCGCGGTCGTGGTTGGGACCGCGCTGTACGAGGGCGAGTTCACGCTGCGGGAAGCGCAGGCGGCCGCTGACGAGGCCTGACCGCCGAACGCTGCTGAGACGATCACTCCTCTGGGCGCTCGCGCTGGACGACGAGTACCGGGCCGAGGAAGCGCTCGGCCACCTGTTTCGACGGCATCCCGAAGACGAACGTGGTGACCGATGGGTCCGTCTCGCCCATCACGACCGCGTCGTGCGACTCGGCTTGCCCCGCGATGGCGTCGAACGGCACGTCCGCGTCCTCGACGAGCGTCTCGATCCTGTCGGGCGCGATCCCGCGCTCGACGAGGTCGGCTTTCACCCCGTTCAGGAACGACTCACCGTCGTCGGGGGACTCGCCCTCGCCGAGGGCGTGGTACAAGGTCACATTGGCGCCGGCGTCAGCGAACAGCCCGGCGACGAGCCGCGTATTCCGTCCGACGCCGATGGTCCCGCGAAGCGAGACGAGCACCGAGTCGACGCGCTCCGTGCTGTTCGGGACTAACACCGCGAGGCAGTCGTACTCGTAGATGAGCCGGTCTATCGTGGTCGGCTCGTCGTGGGTGAACACGAGCCGCGTCTCGACGTCCGCCCCGGCCGCGGCGAGGCGATCGGCGAACTCGCCGAGCTTCGACATCGCCGTCTCGCCGAACTGCTCGCGCGCCTGCTCGGTCGCCGTCTGCTCGGGGATCACGTGATATCCGAGCAGTACGACGTGGGCGTTCGCGAGCAGCTCGGGCGTGCCGTTCGGAAGCGACTCCCCCTCCAGTACCGCCAGCGGGACCAACACCGACGGTCGGTCGGTCTCTGACGGTTCGTCGGTTTCGGGCTGTGCTCCGCCGTCTTCGGTGGGTCTCTCGGTCATCTCAGAAGTCACCTTTGAGCTCGACGTCGGTCGCGTAGTAGCGGTACCACACGTAGCTCAGCACCATCACCAGGAATCCGATCGCGATCGAGGCCGGCTGCATGAACGCGATGAGCGCGAAGCTCGCGAGCCCGCCGACTCCCGCGACGACAAATCCGGCGGGACAGCGGAACGTCGGGGCGTACCAGTCGGGTTGCTCGCGGCGGAGCTGGATCAGCGCGACGCAGATCAGCCCGTACATCACGAGGTGGAGGAAGGAGGCGACCTCCGCGAGCAGCGCCACTTGCCCCGTCGCGGAGAGGACGACGATCGGGCCGCCCGCGAGCCCTAAAGCGACGTGCGGAGTGCCGTGCGTGAGGTTGAGCCGGCTCGCCGCCTCGGGGATGAGGTCGTCGCGGCTCACCGCGTACACCGCCCGCGAGGCGCTGAGAATCGAGGCGTTCGCGCTGGAGAACGTCGCTAACAGCCCGGCGATGACGATGGCGAGCGCGCCGGGGAACCCGATAAACTCGCGGGCGACCTCGACCATCGCCGTCTCTCCGAACTCGCCGAGCCGGGCGCTGCCGAACGCGCTCGTCGCGACGAAGATGGTGACGACGTAGAAGACGCCGACGACGATCACCGAGCCGACCATCGCCAGCGGGAGATTTCGGGAGGGCTCTTTGATGTCGCCGGCGACCGTCGCGACCTGCGCGAAGCCGAGGTACGACGTGAACACGAGCGCGGCGGTCTGCAGCACCGGGAGCGCCCCACCGGACGGGAAGAAGCCCTCCGGAACGCTCTCGGACCCGAACACGCCCAGTGCGTCGAGGGAGCCGTAGCTCAAGAAGAGCGTGAGGATGACCAGAAGCACGATGACGATACCGTTCTGGAGCGACGCGGTGTTCTCGGTCCCGAAGAGGCTGAGGACGGTCAGCCCGATTCCGAACGCGACGCCGAGCGGAACCGCCGGGTTGACCGGGAGCGCGATCCCGGCTTCGAGGAACACCTGTCCGGCGTAGCTGCCGAGCCCGACGAGGTAGAACGCGGCGGCGAACACGAGCCCGAGCCAGAGCCCGAGCCCGACGATCGCGCCCGGGCCGGTGCCGAGTCCACGCGAGATGAAGAAGTAGCCGCCGCCGCTGCGCGGCATCGCGGTGGCGAGTTCGGAGGTCGGCAACGCGACCAACAACGCGACGACCGCCCCGATGGCGAACGAGAGCGACGCCGCCGGACCGGCGTTCTCGGCCGCGAGGCCCGGAAACACGAAGATCCCCGCGCCGATCATCGTTCCGATGCCGATCGCGAGGCCGCCGACGAGCCCGATGGTCCGTTCGAGCTCACCTTCCCCCGTGTCGGCGTCGACGACGTCCGCGAGGGCGTCGGGAACCTCGACATCGCCGGGCCGCGGGCTGGAATCGCCGGGAGAATCAGGCGCGTCGGCGGGCTCGGGACCGTCCATACCGTGCGGAGACGACTCGCGGACGCGGCAAATATCCACCGCCGGTCGACGGACGGCGCCCGCCCCACCCGCAATCCACTTACGAATCGCCCGCGAGGGGCCGGTATGAGCGAATACGACCGGACCGCGGCCGTCACCCGCGAGACCAGCGAGACGACGATCGAACTCACGCTCGCGATCGACGGCAACGGCGACAGCGAGGTCGACACCGGGATCGGCTTTTACGACCACATGCTGGCGTCGTTCGCCAAGCACGGGCTCTTCGATCTCACCGTCGCCTGCGACGGCGACCTCGACATCGACGACCACCACACGGTCGAGGACGTGGCGATCTGCCTCGGCGAGGCGTTCGACGAGGCGCTCGGCGACAAGCGCGGCATTCGGCGGTACGCCGACCGACGAGTCCCCCTCGACGAGGCGGTCGCGAGCGTCGTCGTCGACGTGGCGGGCCGGCCGTACTACGAGTTCTCCGGGGAGTTCTCCCAGGAGTCGGTCGGCGAGTTTACGAGCGTCATGGCTGACCACTTCGCGCTGTCTTTGGCGCACAACGCCGGCCTGACGCTCCACGCCGCGATCGAGACGGGCGACAACGCCCACCACGAGGTGGAGGCCCTTTTTAAGTCGCTCGCGCGGGCGCTCGACGACGCGACGCGGCTCGACGAGCGCCGCAGCGACACGCCGAGCACGAAAGGCGAGCTTTGACATCCTCCCACGGCTGAAGCAGTGGAATTCCTCTCGTGGGATATTGGCTATGCCGTCTCCCCAGAGGCAACTTTCCCATCAGTCTCGATGGTACTCCGGTCTGTGCGCACTTCTTTGGGACTGTCGTGAGGGTGTGGTTGCCCCGACCAGTCGTGGTCGTCCCACTCGAATCGCACGGGCCGTGCCATCGGCCTGACTTCTTGCTCGGTCTGCCGCTCAAGGAACGTCTGCGACGCCGTGAGATCTGCGTGTCCCTCAAACCCGCACGGACACGTCAGCGTATCCTGATGCCGCGTGGTTCGATCCGTCGACCCACACTGCGGACATTCCTGACTCGTCCACGCTTCTGACTGAACTTCGATCGAAATACCGTACTCTTCGGCGGTACAAGCCAGTCGGTCCGCGAATTTCCTGAACGCCCAGAAATTGTGCGTCTTGGCGTTCACCTCGACGAACCAGTGCGTCTCCAGCACGCCAGCCAATTCACCGATATACACTGTGTCGACACCGTCGGCGTACACCCGTTCGATCACGTCACGACACAACGCTTCTTGAGCGTGATCACGGCGACGGGTGCGCTTGCGATACAGTCGCCGGATACGTTCGCTGCTGTATCTGCCGTCTTCGAGTTTGGACTGTAACCGGGCGATTTCTCGTGTCGTCTCGCGAAAGCGAGCGAACAAGTCTTGACCTCGGTACAGATATTGTTCCCCGGTTGTCGTGGTACAGGCGACAAGATTGTTCGCACCAATGTCCAGAGCGGCCGTTTCATCAGCCAGTGGAGTTGCCCGTGTCTCGTCAGAAACAGTCACGGGCTGCGAGGCTCGGAAGGTGCGATCAGTCTCGTCGTACCACAGGTCCAACCGACCTTGTTTCTCGTAGTCGGGCCAATTCGGATCGCCAGCGATTTCCAGTCGGAGACGCCCAGTATGCTCGTATCGATCTTTCAATTCGCTTCCGACCAGTATATCGAGTCGGGAGCGGTCGCCCCATTCGATGGTGTACGACGTGTTGCGAATGACGGTCTTGAGCTGACGGCCGTCATCCTCGTTTCCACGGAACCCTGGTGGTTCAGGGTGTTGCGTGACGGAAGTGTTTGAGCTGTCGTGGTACTGGTTTTTTAAATGGAAGAACCCGCGCCACGCCTCGCTGTTCTTCCGTATCACCTGTTGGGCGGTGGACGCGCCGAGTACGCCTTTATATTTGCCTTCGAGGTGGCCTGTATCGGCGTTCCACACGTCGCCTTCGAACCCGTCTTCGTCGTTGTACCGCATGAGGCGCTGATAATTGACTTCGTTCCAGAGAGCGGCGGAAGCGTCCAAGAGGTCCCGTAGCAGCTGCTCTCCGTTCTCGGAAAGCGGCTGTACTGCGAACGTATTGGTGCGCTTCACGACGGTAGCTTATTATACTTTTAGTCTTAAAGTCTTTTTATCATGCGTCCTAACATAGACATTTCGCACACGCTTGGTGGCCGAGTTAAGGACTACGCGGAAGCGAACGATCTGGGACTCTCAGAGGCATACACCGAAGTGCTAGAGGCAGGATTGGATAAATTGGAGAGTTGAATATCCAGCAAAGCGTAGTGCGCACGTGTTACCGCAGTTGTCGGATTCACCCCACGCTAAAGCCGTGGGCTCTCTCCTTGTTTATTTGTAGGGACGGCCGGCGTCCAGTAGCGACCACAGCCGACCACCGCCCCGTTCCGACGGTTTAAATCGGGTCGGGACCCACCCACCGGTAATGCAACCGAGTTCGCTCTCCGGGCTCCCCGCGGGCGTCGGCGAGGCGCTCGAAGCGGAGGGCGTCGCGGAGCTGTATCCCCCGCAGGAGGCCGCCGTCGAGGCCGGCGTCGTCGACGGCGAGAGCCTCGTCGCGGCGGTCCCCACCGCGTCCGGCAAGACGCTGATCGCCGAGCTGGCCATGCTCTCCGCGATCGAGCGCGGCGGGAAGGCCTTATATATCGTTCCGCTGCGCGCGCTCGCCAGCGAGAAGAAGACCGAGTTCGAGCGCTGGGAGGAGTTCGGCGTCACCGTCGGCGTCTCCACCGGCAACTACGAGTCCGACGGTGAGTGGCTCGCGACCCGCGACGTCATCGTCGCCACCTCGGAGAAGGTCGACTCGCTGATCCGGAACGGCGCCCCGTGGATCGACGACCTCACCTGCGTCGTGAGCGACGAGGTCCACCTCGTCGACGACGCGAACCGCGGTCCCACCCTCGAAGTGACCCTCGCGAAGCTCCGCAAGGTGAACCCCGGGCTCCAGACGGTCGCGCTCTCGGCGACCGTCGGCAACGCGGACGTGATCGCCGAGTGGCTCGACGCCGAACTGGTCGAGTCCGACTGGCGCCCCATCGACCTCCGGATGGGCGTCCACTTCGGCAACGCCGTCGACTTCGCCGACGGGAGCAAGCGGGAAGTCCCCGTCGAGCGCGGCGAGGACCAGACCGCCCGGCTCGTCGCCGACGCGCTCGACACCGAGGAGGACGGCCAAGGTGGCTCCTCGCTCGTCTTCGTCAACTCGCGCCGCAACGCCGAGTCCTCCGCCCGGAAGCTCACCGACGTGACCGGCCCCCGACTCACCGACGAGGAACGCGATCAGCTTCGCGAGCTCGCCGACGAGATCCGGTCCGGCTCCGACACCGACACCGCCGCCGACCTCGCGGACGCGGTCGAGCAGGGGTCGGCGTTCCACCACGCGGGGCTCCGAAGCGAGGACCGCGCCCGCGTCGAGGACGCGTTCCGCGACCGGCTGATCAAGTGCATCTCCGCGACGCCGACGCTCGCCGCCGGGGTCAACACCCCCGCCCGCCGGGTGATCGTCCGCGACTGGCGCCGCTACGACGGGGATTTCGGCGGGATGAAACCCCTCGACGTGCTCGAGGTCCACCAGATGTGCGGGCGCGCCGGGCGGCCCGGCCTCGACCCGTACGGCGAGGCGGTGTTGCTCGCGAACAACGCGGACACCAAAGAGGAGCTGTTCGAGCGATACCTCTGGGCCGACCCCGAGCCGGTCCGATCGAAGCTCGCCGCCGAGCCCGCGCTCCGGACTCACGTCCTCGCCACCGTCGCCTCCGGGTTCGCCTCCACGCGCGACGGGCTCCTCTCCTTCCTCGACAACACCCTCTACGCGACCCAGACCGACGACGAGGGGCGGCTCGCCGCGGTCACCGACACCGTCCTCGACTACCTCGCCGTCAACGACTTCATCGAACGCGACCGCGACCGCGGGAGCGAGAGCCTGACCGCGACCGGCATCGGCCACACCGTCTCGCGGCTCTACCTCGACCCGATGAGCGCCGCGGAGATGATCGACGGGCTCCGGTCGGTCGCTCGGGACGGCGCAGGTGCGACAGCGGGCGACGACGCCGGCGCCGGTGAGTTCGTCAGAGCCAGTGACGCAGACGGCGCGAGCGACGGCGACGAGCCGGGATTCGGGACCTACACCCGGGCTGGCGGAGACGAGCCGTCTGAGAAGCCCGAGAATGCGGACGACGCGCGGACCGAGCCGCCCGAGGTCACCCCGCTCGGCCTCTACCACCTCGTCAGCCGGACCCCCGACATGTACGAGCTCTACCTGAAGTCGGGGGACCGCGAGACGTACACTGAGATCTGCTACGAGCGCGAGACGGAGTTCCTCGGCGACGTGCCCTCCGAGTACGAGGACGTGCGCTTCGAGGACTGGCTCGCGTCGCTGAAGACGGCTCGCCTCCTCGAAGACTGGGCGAACGAGGTCGACGAGGACCGGATCACGGAGCGATACGGGGTGGGTCCCGGCGATATCCGCGGGAAGGTCGACACCGCCGAGTGGCTGCTGCGCGCGGCCGAAACCCTCGCGCGGGACGTGGAGGGAGTCGACGGCAACGTCGTCGTCGCGATCCGCGAGGCGAGAAAGCGGATCGAGTACGGCGTCCGCGAGGAACTGCTCGATCTGGCCGGCGTCCGCAACGTCGGCCGGAAGCGCGCCCGGCGGCTGTTCGAGGCCGGCATCGAGACGCGCGCAGACCTCCGCGAGGCCGACAAGCCGGTCGTGCTCGGCGCGCTCCGCGGCCGCGAGCGCACCGCCGAGCGCATCCTCGAACACGCCGGGCGCGAGGACCCGTCGATGGACAATGTCCGGCCGGACAAGTCGGCCTCCGCGGCCGCGACCGCCGGCTCCGCGAGCGACGAGGACGGCGAGGGACAGGCGAGCCTGGGTGATTTCGAATGAGCGATGATCCCCCGGCGACCCCGACGACCCCGCCCCACCGACTCGTCGCGGGGAGCGCCGCCATCGACGACCTCGACGCGTTCCTCTCGTCGCTCGACGACATCGCCGCCGAGACGGGCGCGGTCGTGCAGGCCTTCGACGCGAACTTGATCGTCTCGGCCGCGCACCTGCGCGAGGCCACCCGCCTCGCCGCCCGCGCGATCGCCCGCGGCGAGGCCGTCGCCCGCGATCCGGGCGTCGAGATCATGCTGTACGCGGCCGGCAGCCGCCAGATCGACCGCGCGTTCGCCCTCGGTGTCGAAGAGGGGGAACAGCGAACGGTCGTCCTCGTCGCGGACTTCGGGGCGGTCCCGAGTGCGGACCGGCTCGACGCCGATCTCGACGCGGCCGCCGCGTCGGTGGGAGACCTGCTCGCGCCACCGGTGGGGTCCGCCGACGCCGAAGCGTTCGAACCCGTGTTCGACGCGGAGCGCGTCCGGGAGTTCTACGAGATCGGTGACCGCGAGATCGCGGCGACCGCCGGCGACCTCGCCGATATCGTCCGCGAGCGCGTCGCGCTGCTCGACGTCGAGAAGTAGGGATCTGAACCCCTTTGCTTCGATTGGAAAACGCAGTACGTGGCGGGGTTTTCGTTCCAGTCGAAACGCGAACTGGGAGTGGATAGCGGGGGGATCGCGTTGCAGACTTCGTCGAGAGCGAGACGCGAATTCGACGGCAGGCAGATTGAGGACCCGGTGGGAGTCGGTCGGCACAGACCGCAGCGAACCGCGAGAATAGTCCATCCTGGATTCGAACCAGGGTCGAAGCCCCCAGAAGGCTTCAGGATTGGCCACTACCCCAATGGACTGTGCGCACTCACAGATAGCCAATGGGTCTTTGTAAGCGTTGCGCGTCGCCGGCCCTCTGTCACGCGTTCACAGGCGATCGGAGACGGAGCAGCAGATGAGGGCGCGATGGGGCCAGCGTGGCGGTTTCACGCGAAACCGATCGCCGAACGTGTGTATATCGATGCGCTTTAGCCGGTCGAATAGCCACGAACCTGTATGTACGTCGGACGATTCGTCGTCATCGCGCCCGGCATCGGCGCCTACCGCGTCTCCTCGCGCTCGTTCCCGAACCGCCGCGTAACGGACCGAGAGGGAACGCTCACGGTCGGGCCGACCCCGGACGCGCCCGAGACGGACAACCCGTACGTCTCGTACAACTGCGCTCGCGGGGTCTACACGCCCGCCGACGAGCCGCTGGCCGTCGTCGGCAACGGCTCGCACGTCGACCCGATCGCAGAGAAGCTCGAACTCGGGTACCCCGCCCGCGACGCGCTGGCGACGCCCCTGCTCGCGCTTGACTTCGAGAAGGACGACTACGACACCCCGCGGATCGCCGGCGTCGTCGGCGCTGAGACCGCGACGATCGGCGTCGTCCGTCGCGACGGGCTCCTCGTCGAGGCGGTCAACGAGCCAACCATCGTCGCCACCTACGAGACGGACAGCCCCGAGCCGTACGCCCTCGCGGCCGCGGACGCCGAGACGCCTGACGCCGCGGCGGCCGCGACGGAGGTCCTCGACGCCGACTTCGAACACCCGGTGTGCGCCGCGGGCGCGACCGTCGACGACGACGGCGTGACGCTGGCGTTCGACAACGACGCGGAGTAGCGGGCGGCTCGAACGGGTCCGCGGGCCGCTACTCGTCGTCGGGGTCGAACCCGTCGATCGCAGCGTGGACGCCCTCGACCCACTCGTCTAAGGCGCCGTGGAGTCGCTCCTTCGCCTCCGGAATCGAGATCGCGGTGTACTGGTAGACGTACCCGCCCGAGTCGAGCAGGCGGCGGCGGCGCTCGACGAGCCCCTTCTCCCGCAGCGTCGAGAGCGACCGGTTCACGTTCGACCGGTCCCGGTCGAGGGTCTCGGCCAGTTCGGCGACAGTGCTCCCCGGGTGATCGAGCAGGGTCAGGTACGTGCGGCTCTCGTGGTCCCGAACCCCGAACACGCAGGAGAGCACGTGCTCGAAGGAGGGAGACACGTCGCCGACGAGGTCCTCGATCTCGGGGTCGCTCATGGGCGTCGTTCGGCGGCGCTCGGGTTAAAAGTCGCTATCTGCGGTCTGCGAAATCAATGGTGCGGTCGCCGACACTCAGTCGTCGACCGCAGCGTATCCCATCCGGCGGATACACCCGCGCATCCCCGATTCGTCGCTGTGGCGGTGGAGGTTCGTGGGCGTATCGCAGTGATAGGTCTCCCCGTCGTACCGGAGCACGACCTCGTGATCGCCGCCGGCGACTTCGACGTCGACGAGGATCCGGTGCCCGTCGTTGAGTGCGTCGATTATCTCGTCGACCGACAGCTCGCCGACAGCCACCCGGAGTACCTCGGCCATTGGCGTTCGTTCGGGGCTCGGCGAACTAAAACCGTGCGTGTCCCGGTGACCTCACGTCATCGTCGAGTCCGGGCCTCCCTCCTCCTTCGGGGGCTCGACGCCCTCGGCGGCGGCCACGTCTTCGGTCCGTTTCTCGGCCTCGACGTGCCAGCGGTCGATCTCGGACTCGTACTCGGCGAGGATGTCGCTCACCTCTTCTTTCAGCTCGTCGTCGTTGACGTTCACCTCGAAGACGAACGTTTCGCCGTCCTCGCCGCGGCCGACCTCCTGGACGTTGGCGCTGACGAGCTCGTTGTCGAAGTAGTACGGCGCCATCTGGGTCATCACCTTCCGGTAGACGGTGTCTTCCACCTTGCGGAGCGCCTTGCGGCTCGCCGAGTCGGCGGCGCGGGCGACGTGACCGATAGACTCGCCCCAGCTCTCCACCGCGCTCTCGGTGTCGTTCTCCTCGACCTGTTCGTAGGACTCGGTGAGCTTCTCGCCGGCCGTCTGAAGGTCGTCGCCGGGCGACTTTCCGGCCTGTTCGCCCTCGCCCTCGGCGACAGACGCCTGTTCTGCGGTTTTTTCCGACACGTCCTCGTCGATGCGCTCGTGAGACTTCGGCCGCCAGTCGTCGAACTCGTAGAACGGGTCGCCGCCGGCGTCCGTTTCCCGGAGCGCCAGAGCGATCCGCTCGCCGTGCTCGACCACGTCGACCCAGTCCCCGCGCACCTTGAACCCGGAGATACTCTCTTCCATCGCTTGGCGCCCATAAGAAACGAACGCGTATAAGTTTCCCCGACTGGGCGTGAGCCGCTACACCTCATACGTGAGCCGCCGACCGAGCGCGTCGAGGTGTGCTCCGCCGTCGACTGGTCCCTGCCCGCGCCCCAACGAGCTTTTTAGTTCCTCTGTGAAACGAGTTCACATGGGATATCGCGTCGTCGACACGGAGTCGGTCGAACCGGAGCCCGACCGCCCCAGCGAGTGCCGGAAGCTGGCCGACCCCGGCGGGCTCGAATCGGTGGCGGTCAACCGGTTCCATGCGAAGCCGGGCGAACAGCTCCCGCTAACGTATCACTATCACGAAACTCAGGAGGAGGCGTTCTACGTCCTCGACGGGACTCTCGCGGTTGAGACGCCAGCGGAGACCTACGAGGTGCCCGCAGACGGCCTGTTCGTCGTTGACCCGGAGAGCCCACAGCGGGCGTACAACCCCGCCGACGCCGACGGCCCGGTGACCGTGCTCGCGATCGGGGCGCCACCGATCGACGGCGACGCGATCGCGTACGAGCCGGCCGACGAGTGAACGCGCAAAACCGGATCAGGCGGAGTTGCCGTCGCCGGGGATCTCGGCCTGCGCCTCGTCCGCGTCGTCACCCTCATCGAGCTCCGGCTGATCGTCGTCGTCGGGAGTCGGAGTGTGGACGCCGTCACCGAGCGCGCCCCAGACGAGGTACAGCATCGCGACGGTCATGAGGAGGGTCACGACCGTCGCAGCGATCCCCACCGCGGACACGTACTGGAACATGGTGCGCGGTCCGCGGGCCCGACGTATCAACGTATCGGCTTCCACCGATCGCTCGGGATCGAGGGTATTCGAGCCCGCGCCGCCCAAAATTGAACGGCGCCGACGAGCGATCCGACGAACTGGTGATTTTCGCCATCTTTTAAGCCGAACGCGGCGGTGTACCCGACAATGACGATCGAAGACCGCGACGACGCGCACCTCATCACGCACGCGCTGGCGAAGGACACCCTCTCGCGGCTCCGCGACGTCGAGACCGAGCAGGTCGCCTTCCGGAAGGGGCTCGTGAAACTCGGTCGGATCTGCGGCTACGAGATCATCGACGGCGCGATGGAGACCGAGTACGTTCCGGTCGAGACGCCCTTAGAGGAGACGACCGGCGAGCGCGTGAAGGGGCTCGACGACGTGGTCATCATCAACGTGCTTCGAGCGGCCACCCCGTTCGTCGAGGGGCTTCTCAAGGCGTTCCCGCGCGCGAAACAGGGCGTCATCTCCGCCGGCCGCGACGAGGAGGCCGGGATGACCGACGGCGAGTTCCCGATCACCATCGACTACGTGAAACTGCCCGAGATTCGGCCTGAAGACACCGTGATCGTCGCGGACCCGATGCTCGCCACCGGCTCGACGATGTGTGCGGTGCTCGGTCACGTCCTCGACGAGGCCGACGACTTCGAGGACCTGTTCGTCCTCTCGGCGGTCTCCGCGCCCGACGGACTCGTACGCGTGAGCGAGTCGGTTCCAGAGGCCGACCTGCTCACGGTCGCCATCGACGACCGCCTCGACGACGACGGATTCATTCTCCCCGGACTCGGCGACGCCGGCGACCGCGCGTTCCGGACCGTCTGAGGCCGCGACCGCCGAGACCGCCCGCCGACGTACTTTTAAGAGCCGCCCGCGCGACCGATAGGTATGAGCGACGCGCCGACGACCGAGCCCTGCGACGGCTGCGGCGAGCCGACGACGGACGCGCTCGCGCGCACCGTCCGGCTGAGCGTCGACCGGGCGAACATCGACACCCAGCGGCTCTGTCCCGACTGCTTCGCCGACTGGATCCAGCGCTATCAGGACCGGCTCGGCTCCGGCCCCGACGACGGCGACAGCGGTAGCTCCGAGATCATCGTCGACTGACCGGTCGGAAGCGGTCCACGCGTCGCATCCGCACGGCAACGTCCGTCCCGACCGCCCGTCTTAAGCCGCGGCGGCACGCAGGATGTCGTAATGGACCTCGCCATCGACGCCCCGACCCCGGCGGCGCCCGACTGCGCCGACGACGGGACGTGGCTCGCCTGCATCGAGTGCGACGAGACGTTCGCCCCCTTCGAGGACGTCCGATACACCTGCGACGAGTGCGACGGCCTGCTTGAAGTGCGGTACGACGATCCGCCGACGTTCGACGAGTTCGGCGCGGGCGCTCCCTCCGAAGGCCCTGATCGGGGCGTCTGGCGCTACCGCGAAGCGCTCCCCTTCGATCTGGGCGTGACGCTCCCCGAGGGCGGCACCCCGCTCCACCGCGTCCCCCGGATCGAGGAGGCTGTCGGCGTCGAGACGCTCCGGGTCAAACACGAGGGGATGAACCCCACCGGCTCGTTCAAGGACCGCGGGATGACGGTCGGCGTCCGCGTCGCGAAGGAGCTCGGCGTCGGCGCGCTCGCCTGTGCGTCCACCGGGAACACCTCGGCCGCGCTCGCGGCCTACGGCGGGCGCGGCGACATGCAGACGCTCGTCCTCCTCCCCGCGGGGAAAGTCGCCGCGGGGAAGGTCGCGCAGGCGAGCCTCCACGGCGCCCGCATCCTGGAGGTCGACGGCAACTTCGACGCCTGCCTCGACATCGTCCAGGAGCTGGCCGCCCGCGGCGAGGCGTACCTGCTCAACTCCCTGAACCCGTTCCGCTTGGAAGGCCAGAAAACGATCGGCTTCGAGATCTTAGAGGAGTTCTACGCCGACTACGGGACCTTCCCGGACCGGATCGTCCTCCCCGTGGGCAACGCCGGCAACACCTCGGCACTTTATAAGGGGTTCCGCGAGCTGGTCCAGTCGGGCGCGCTCGACGTCGACGAGGTCCCCAAGCTGACCGGGGTGCAGGCGGAGGGCGCCGCGCCGATGGTCGAGGCGATCGAGGAGGGGAACGACGAGATCCGGCGGTGGGAGGAGGTCGAGACGCGCGCGACCGCGATCCGCATCGGCAACCCGGTCAACGCGCCGAAGGCGATTCCCGGGATCCGCAACACCAACGGGACCGCGGTCGCCGTCAGCGACAACGAGATCACCGCCGCACAGCGCCACCTCGCCGCCGAGGGCGTCGGCGTCGAGCCCGCCTCCGCGGCGAGCCTCGCCGGCCTGAAGAAGCTCCGTCGCTCCGGCGTCGTCGACAACGACGAGCGGGTCGTCTGTCTGACGACCGGCCACCTCTTAAAAGACCCCGAGGCCGCCTACGAGGCCGGTGGGGAGCCCGAGCCCGTCCCGAACGACGTGGACGCGGTACTCGACCACCTGCACGGCTGAGCGGGCCTGCACGACTGATCGAGTTGGGAAATGTCGCGATCTGCCGCGTGGTCCCGGTGGAATCGTATCCATCAGTCATCGATCGTGTTACCAGCAGTATGGTAACGAGAGACACACAGTGATCGCATTACGAGTGGGTCACACTGGAAAGCAGGTGTTAGCAGGTATATACTAATACGATTAGCACCGGTCCGACCCAGGTATGGGATTCGTGACCTCACGCGTGTATCGCTGGGGACGGCACTTCGTCAAAGCGCTCGGTCTAAAGCCAGTAATACTGCCACTCTATCGGTGGTGGGTTCGCCTCCGATACCGATTGGCTGGCGAGACATACGAGGTCGAAATTGGAAACGCCAGCGCACGGTTTTACATCCCGACAAGGAACGAATGGACGGATTTTCGGACAATCAAAGAACAACCGATCCTTGACCATCTCGTGTCGAACCTGCGTCGCGATGATGTCTTCTACGACGTGGGTGCCAATCTCGGACTGTACTCGTGCCTGGTAGCGGACGTGGTGACCCAGCCCGTTATCGCGTTCGAACCGCATCCCAGCAACGCCGACCGGCTCGAAGAGAACGCCGACCTCAACGGAGCTGACATCTCGGTCTTCCGGCGTGCGCTTGCCGACTCGACGGGAGAAGCGGAGCTCAAGATCACGTTGGACAAAGTCGGATCAGCCGGCCACACGCTTGTGTCCGACTGGAACCCGGACCTCGATTCGATCACGGTTTCGAAAATCCGCGGTGACGAACTCATCACCCAGGAAGACCTACCCCATCCGACCGTTCTCAAGATCGATGTCGAAGGTGCCGAGCGGGCAGTACTCGACGGACTGGAAGCAGCGCTGTCTCACCCTGACTGCCGATTAGTGTACTGTGAGACACACGCGGAACGACTCGAAACACAAGGGAGCTCAGTAGCGGACGTCCGTGCCACTCTCGAATCACGCGGGTTCTCCATCACGGAGTATCCCGTCCGAGCGGGCAAAGGGGAACTGATGCTCGTCGGTACGAAATCGAGCAACACAGAATGAGTCGAACCGGAATCTTCTGAAAGCGAACGTGCCGACAGCTACTCCGCCTTCCGCTCGTCGGCGTCGTCCAGCGTGATCTCGGTGACCTCGACGATCCGGTCGTCGTCGAGCAGCGTCTCGATCACGGCGTCGGGCACGTCCTGATCGAGGTTGTAGACGGTGAGCGCCTCCCCGCCCTGCGTCTCGCGGCCGTTGAACATCCCGGCGATGTTCACGTCGTGGTCGCCGAGAACGGTGCCGATGAGCCCGATGACGCCCGGCTCGTCGGTGTTGCGCGCGACCAGCATGTTGCCGTACGGGACCGCGTCCACGCGGAAGCCGTCGATCCGGACGATACGCGGGTCCTCGCCCGCGAACAGGGTGCCCTCGACTGCGATGGAGTCCTCGCCGTTATGGACGGTGACGCGAACCAGACTCTGGAAGTCCTCGGTCTGGCGCGTCTTCGATTCGGTCACGTCGATGCCACGCTCCTCGGCGAGCCGAGGCGCGTTCACCGAGTTCACCTGCCACTCCAGCGGCTCGAAGACGCCCTTCAGCGCGCTCGCGGTGACGAGGTCCACGTCCTCCTCGGCGATGTCGCCCTCGTACGTCGCCTCGACCTCGGTGATTCGACCGTCGAGCAGCTGCGCGGCGACCTTCCCGGCCGTCTCCGCCACGGCAAGGTACGGCTTGATCCGGGGGAACACCGTCTCGTCGACCGATGGCGCGTTGAGCGCCGTCAGGACGGGCTCGTCGTTGAACGCCGAGAGCACGGCCTCCGCGGTGTCGACCGCGACGTTCTCCTGTGCCGCCTCGGTCGAGGCGCCGAGGTGGGGCGTTACGACGATCTCCTCGACGTCGAGCAGCGGCGAGTCCTGCGAGAGCGGCTCCTCGGCGAAGGAGTCGAGGGCAGCGCCCGCGAGGACGCCGTCGTCGACGGCCTCGGCGAGCGCGTCCTCGTCGACGATGCCGCCGCGAGCGCAGTTGATGAGGTAGCCGCCCTCGAGCTGCGCCAGTTCGTCCTCGCCGATCATCCCTTCGGTCTCGGGGAGGAGCGGCGTGTGGATCGTCGCGAAGTCGCCGCGCGCGAGCGCCTCGTGGAGGTCCTCGACGAGTTCGGCGCCGAGCCGGTCGGCGCGCTCCTCGGAGATGTACGGGTCGTAGACGACCAGATCCATCCCGAGCGAGTCGAGCCGTTTGGCGACCTGCTGGCCGACGCGGCCGAGGCCGACGATGGTGAGCGTCTTGTTGTTCACTTCGGTGCCGAGGAACTCGCCTTTGGCCCACTCACCTCCGGTGAGTCGACCGTGCGCCTGCGGGATCGAGCGCGCGACGGCGAACGTCATCGCGACCGTGTGCTCGGCGGCGGCCCGGACGTTCCCGTCGGGGGCGTTGGCGACGATGACGCCGTGGTTGGTGGCGGCCTCGATGTCGATGTTGTCGACGCCAATTCCAGCGCGCCCGACGATGACGAGCTCGGAAGCGGTCTCGAAGACTGCCTCGTTCACATCCGTCCCGGAGCGAACGATCAGCGCGTTGACGTCGCGTACGGCGTCGAGCAGCGCGTCGCCCTCGACCTCGTAGTCCGTTACGACCTCGTGGCCGGCGTCTCGGAGTCGGTCCAACCCCGCATCTGCGATGGGGTCGGTCACGAGTACCTTCATGAGCGTTTTCACCAGCGGCGCGAGGTTAACCCTTTCCTCATCGCTCCGTTTTGCCGACCGAGATGATCCGCGATCGCGGGCATCGAACCCCTTGGTTTCGGGTGGAACCCACTCGTTCGTGGGGGTGTCGATCGATACATTCGGTGCCGAACCGCGCCGGTACTGCCTTTGATATCCGGGCGCACATGCCCACATGGACATCACGATCGCGATCGCCGGCGTAGCCGCCATCCTCGTGTTGACGGGGATCAGCGCCTTCTTCTCCAGCTCTGAGCTCGCCGTCTTCTCGGTCCCGATCCACCGGGTCGACTCGCTGCTCGCCGCCGACGTCCCCGGTGCGCGGGCGCTCGCGGCGCTCCGTGAGGATTCGCACCGTTTCCTCGTCACCGCCTTGGTGAGCAACAACGTCGCCAACATCGCGGCCGCGTCGGTTGCCACCGCGGTGTTCGTCCGGTTCGGCTTCTCCGGAGGCGAAGCAGCCACGGGCTCGACGCTGGTCACCTCGGTCTTCGTCATCGTCTTCGGCGAGATCGCGCCGAAGTCCTACGCGGTCGCGAACGCCGAGAAACACGCGCTCCGCGTCTCGCGCCCAGTGGTCGCGATCCAGCGTGTCATCCGTCCCGTGCTGTACGTCTTCGAGGCGCTCTCCGGGATCGTCAACCGCGTGACCGGCGGCGAGTCCGACATCGAGTCGTACCTCACGCGCGAGGAGATCGGGATGCTCGTGCTCTCCGGGCAGGCCGCGGGCGCGATCGACCCCGAAGAGGGGGCGATGATCCGCGGGATCCTTGACCTAGAATCGATCCGCGTGTCGGCGCTGATGGTCCCTCGCACCGATATGATCGCGCTGCCCGATACCGCCACGCCCGCGGAGGCGGCTTCAATCGCCGCCGCGGAGGGCGTCACGCGGATGCCGGTGTACGGCGAGAACCGCGACGACGTGGTCGGGATCGTCGACCTGCGCGACGCGGTCGCCGCCGACGAGCGCGGGGAGTCCCTCGCGAGCGCGCTTCGGGAGCCGACGTTCGTCCCGGAGACGCAGCCGATCGACGAGCTGTTCGCGGCGATGCGGGGAAGCGACCTCCGGATGGCCGTCGTCGTCGACGAGTTCGGCTCGGTGGCCGGGATCGTGACCGTAGAGGACGTGGTCGAGGAGGTCGTCGGTGAACTCGTGGGTCGGTGGGAGACCGACCACGTCGACGTGGTGGCGCCCGACACCGCGGTCGTCCGCGGGTGGACCACCGTCGCGCACCTCAACGAGACGCTCGGGCTGAATCTCCCGATCGACGAGAGCACCGAGACCGTCGCGGGGCTGGTGACCCGACAGCTCGGGCGGGTTCCGGTCGATGGCGACCGGGTCGCGATCGGCGACGTGACGCTCGCGGTCACGGGTGCGACCGCGACCCGAGTGACCCGTGTGCGGGTCGAGCATCCGGGTATCGGGCCCGAAACCGGCGATGACGGGGAGATCGGAACTGGAGACGACGGCGAGTGGTCCTGACTCGACCGCCGAGTTCTCATAGCACAACATACATATTCGTCCGACGGAATCGGATCGTATACGTTCTCATTCATGATGACTCGATGGGAGTGCGACCGATGCGGGTTCATCGTGTGGGCGCCGGACCGAGCGTCGATACGCGAGGTCACCGGCTCGCACCTGCTGGCACACCACTCCGAGGCCGTCAGCCGCTCGGACTTCCGGACGACGTGGGACTGTCCGTACTGCGCGACGGCGAAGACGGCTTACGACACCGACGACGCGGTCGAGGAGTTCAAGACGCACCTCCACGAGCACGTCGCCGATCGGATCGAGGAGGGCGTCCACGTCGCCGACCGCGTCTCGTGGGACGGGACGGTCCAGGTCGCCGCGCCCGTCGACAGCCCGGACGCGGACGCGCTCCGCACCCACTTCCACGCCGCCGGCGACCTGGTGATCGCGGTCACGGCGAACCCGGAGCGCACCGTTCGGCTGCTCCACGAGGAGTTGGAGGCGTGGCCGCGCCGAACCGTCGTCGTCAGCACGGAGGCGTACCCGTTCGAGAAGGCCCCTGATCTCGACTTCTCCGAGATCCCCATCGAGGTCGTCGAACTCGACCCCCGGCTCGGGCCGGACGAACTCGGCGAGACGGTGTCGCGGATCATCGACGTCAACCGGGTCGACGGCGACGCGATATCGCTGGAAGTGAGCGTGTTCCACGACATCGTGCGCTCGTTCGACCTCCGGACCGCCTGCGACTTCGTCCGGATGCTCTCGGCCCGGCTCGACGACGAGGACGGGGTCCTCCAGCTGTACGTCGACGCCGACGCGGACCCCAACGTCTCGACGGTGCTGAACTTCCTCGACGACGAGATCGACCTGAAGGTCGGGGCGGAAGACGGACGGTTCGTCCGGCAGGGCTGAGAGCGGGGATTCCGGTGGTTCCCGTCGACGTGCCGCCTACTCCGCGTGCTCTTCCGTGTAGTCAGCCGGGCGTCGCACGTAGACGTACTCGATCGACCGGTCTGCGGCTGATGCCGCGGTCTGCCCCTTGAGCCGCCGGAGGACGGTCCGCGCGCGCTCTCTCGCGTCCGGGTCGGTTCCATCGTCGGCCGCGAGCGCGCGGAGATCCTGTTCGAGTGTCGGCGTGTCGAGCCGCGGCAGGTACGCGGCCGCGATGTCGGCGACGTACTGATCGTCGTGCGCGAGCGCGTCGAGCAGCCACGGCACGGCGTCGTCGGCCGGTGCCTCCTCGTCGCTCGCGACGAGCTCGCAGCACAGCCACATCGCGTGTCGCTCAGCAGCGGGAGTGACGCGGTCCAAGCGGTCGTCTGAGGCGACCTCGCAGAGCAGCCGTGCGACCGCGCCGTCGTCGGTGGACCGGAAGGGGTAGTCGGTCAACAACCGCTCGCGGACATCTCGCCCCGGCACCGCGTCGCCGTCCGCGACGAGTCGCGCCAGCGACGACGCCGCGGCGTACCGCACGGCTGCGGAGGGGTCCCCCAGCGCGTCGAGCAGGATCTCTGCCGACTCGGGACGGTCCAGTTCGTGAAGCCGCTCGACAACGGTCTTGCGGAGGCGGTCGCCGCCGTCGGCGGCCGCGGTCGCCAGCAGGTCCGTCGCCGCGGGCGTGCCGATCGACACCAACGCGTCGACGGCGGCGCGCCGGACGAGCGCGTTCGGCGCGCGCAACAGCGGTCGGACCGGGGCGATCGCCTCGGCGCCGACGGTCGCGTACGAGCGCACCGCCCGGGCCCGGACGCGGGCGTCGTCGTCGTCAAACGCCTCGCGGAGTCGGCTCGTTGCCTCTGGGGAGTTCGCCGTGTCTCGGGAGCCGGTCGCGGTCGAGGCGCCCCGCATCTCCGACGCACCCACCGCCCCCAGCCCGGTCGCGCCGACCATCCGGTACGCGGCGTGACCGCTCGTCAACCATCGGGCGAACACGGTTTCGGGGTCGTCGCCGCCGTCGCGGCGCCGGACTACGGCCGTGACTCGCGAGACGAGTTCCTCGACGTATCGGTCGCCGTGGAAGTACAGCGCGTCGATCGCCTCCGCGCGGACCCTCGCGTCTTCGTCGGTGAGGACGACGCGCAGCAGCCGGTCGGCGATCCGGCGCTCGCTGCCCCCCATCGAACTCGACGGCGTCCCGAGTGCCTCGACGCCCTCGAGCCGGGTCGCCGCGTCGTTGCGCTCGTCGAGCAGGGCGAACGCCTGTGGGCGCTCGGTACCCGCCCGATCCGATCGCGAATCGTCATCCATCTGTCACGGAGTCTGTCACTCTCGGGATTAAACGTGCCCCTGCGAGTATCACCGATGAGAACGTCGGCGACGGGTGTGTCGATCGTTAAAGCCCGAACGACGCGACGGTCTCGTACTCCGGGCCGTCGCTCGTCAGCGTCGACGAGACGAGTCGGACGGTGTCGGCTTCGAACCGGCCGATTTCGGGGTCGCAATCGCGGACGGCTTCTTGAACGACCTCCTTCCCGCGGGCGTCGTTCATCCGGGCGAGCGTGACGTGCGGCGTGAAGTCGTGGTCCTCGGGGTCGACGCCGAGGGCGGTCGTCCCGGTCTCGAGGGCCTCGTGGAGCGCGGTCAGTTCCGCGCTTCCCGCGTCGACGCCGGCCCAGACGATGGAGACGTAGTCGAGGCTCGGGAAGACGCCGAATCCCGCGACGGCGCACTCGAAGGGGTCGACGTCGGCGGTCTCGACTGCCTGTTCGCCGGCCGCGATCACGTCGTCGAGCGCGGGCGTGGTGTCGTCAGTGTCGGTATCGTCGTCGCCGCTATCGCCGATTTCGCCCACGAACTTCAGCGTGATGTGCGTTTGTTCGGGATCGACGAATCGCAGACCGTCGGCGTCCTCGAACGCGGCCTGTGCCTCCGCGATGCGGGGCGCGAGGTCGTCCGGGAGGTCGACGGCGAAAAACGCGCGCATGACGTGTGGGAAGTTGGACGAGACTGCTTATAAATCGTTGAGGGCGCGGGGAACGATCTCGCGGTGAAGACCTCCAAAGCCCCAGCCGCGACGACTCGCGCGGCTCGGTGCGCTCCTCGTCACTCGCTCTGCTCGTTCCTGCGGTGCTTCCGTCGCCGTGCTTCGTCCTCCCGGGAGACGGGGTCTCCCGTCTTTCCGCTCGCTTCGCTCGCGGAAATCGCGACTGCCCCTTTGAGTCCCACCCGACCGCACCGCAACCGCCGGAAGACGGTCCTGCTCGCTCACTCCGTTCGCTGCGCGGGCTGCGACTTCCGTGCCCCCGCTCGCTCCCTGCGGTCGCTCGCGGGACCGCGCCTCACGCCCCCCCAGCCTCGCGGCTCCCTCCGCTTCACTCCGGTCGCCGCGTCCCTCGCGCGTGCTGTCTCGCGCCCTTCGGGCGCTCGCAGGCACGCGCCACCGCAATTCACTTATAAGCGTTCGCAGAGCGTGTCGGCGGTCGCGTCGCCGACGCCGTCGACGTCGGTGAGGTCGTCGCGGGAGGCGTCGCGCACGCTCTCGACGGACCCGAACCGGCGCAGGAGCCGGCGGCGGGTCTGAGGGCCGACGCCGGGCACGTCGTCGAGGACCGTCTTGACCTCGTCGCGGACGGTCTGATGGTAGGAGACGGCGAAGCGATGCGCCTCGTCGCGAACGCGCTGGAGCAGGTGGAGTTCGGGGGCGTCGTCCGGCCATTTTTGGGTGCCGGTCGGGGTCACCACCAGCTCCTCGGCCTTCGCGAGCGCGACGACGGGGGCGTCCCAGCCGGTCTCCGCGAGCGCGTCGCGGGCGGCTCCGAGCTGTCCCTTCCCCCCGTCGATCAGGAGGAGATCGGGGTCGGGCCGGTCGTCCTCGCCGGCGACCGCGCGCTCGGCGCGCCACCGGACCAACTCGCGCATGTTCGCGTAGTCGTCGTTGCGGTCGGTGAGCTTCTTCCGGCGGTAGTCGGCGGTCTCCGCGCTCCCGTCGACGAAGCACACGTCGGAGCCGACCACGGCGGTCCCCTGCGCGTGGCTCACGTCGAACCCCTCGATCCGGGCCGGGCGGTCGACGCCGAGCCGCTCGCCGAGCGCGCCGACCGGGTCGTCGCGACCGCCGCGCTTGCGCGCGTTTTTTAAGGCGAGTTCGACGAGCTTCGCCTCTCGGCCCGCGCCGGGAACGCGGACCGACACCCCCTCCGCCTCCAGCCAGTCGATCACGTCCGGATCCGAGGGGCGCTCGGCGAGGAGGACCGCGTCCGGGAACTCCCGCTCGGCGTAGTACTGCGTGAGGAACGCGGAGAGGACCGCGGCGGGGGTGTTGGCGTCGGGGGTGGCGTCGTCGCCTGTCCCACGGTCCTCCGCCTCGCCGTCGTCACCCACCGCCGCCGCGTCCAGCCGGTGTCGACTGCGGTCGACCAGTTGGCCGCGCTCGCTGTGGAGCCGGGCGACGCGGGCGGTGTCGCCCTCGACGGCGGCCGCGAGCACGTCGACGGTGCGGTCGTCGCCGTGGTCGCTCACGGCCTCGCCGCCCTCGCCGTGGAACGCCTCGACCGCTTCGAGCCGGTCCCGGAGGTTCGCGGCGCGCTCGAACTCCGCGCTCTCGGCGGCGGCCTCCATCCGCCGCCGGAGGGGGTCGGCGAGGACCCCCGTCTCGCCCTCGAAGAACCGGCGGGCGGCTGCCACGTCCTCGGCGTAGCTCGCGGGGTCGATCTCGCCGGTGCAGGGCGCCGAGCAGATCCCCATCTCGTAGTCGAGGCAGGGGCGATCGCGGTTCGCGTACTTGTGGTCGGAGCAGCCGCGAAGGAGGTACTCGTCGCGGATCGCCTTCACCACCGTGTCCACGCGTCGCTTGTTCGTGAACGGGCCGTACGCGACCGCGCCCTCCTCCGGGTCGCGAGTCACCTCGATCCGCGGGACGGGGTGGTCCGTGATCGCGACCAGCGGGTACGACTTGTCGTCTTTCAGCCGGACGTTGTACCGCGGCCGGAGCCGCTTTATCAGGTTCGCCTCCAGCAGCAGCGCCTGCGTCTCCGTGTCAGTGACCGCGAACTCGATCCGGTCGGCGCGCTCGACCATCCCCCGAATGCGCCCCGAGCGGGGGTCGGCGTAGGACCTGACGCGGTCGCGGAGGTCGACCGCCTTGCCGACGTACAGCGTCGTCTCCCCCGCCCGGAACTGGTACACGCCGGGCTCGGTCGGGAGGTCCGCGGCCCGCTCGCGCACGGCGTCAGCGTCCATCGGATCGCCGTAGCCGCCGAACGCGTTTGAACGCTGCGGGCAGGGGGAGTCACAAACCGGATCGGCAACGGTCGGGATCCGTATCGGCGCCCTTGTCGTCGGTTCGCTTCTGGTTATCAAACTCGAATAGCGGGGGAAACCGTTTATCCGGGTGGTTGGGAGAGGGACACGTAGAAATGACAGGACTTCGAGGGCTGCTCCGACGTGCGTTCGGTCGAGACCGGGACTCGCGGTCGCTCCCGGACGGCGGCGTCGTCGTGGACGACTCGGGCGGCGGAGAGCCATCGGGCGGTGCGACCGGAGTTGACACGGGCGAAGAGGACGGGTACACCATTACGGAGGAAGACGGGGCCGACCGTGCCGGGACGCTCGCCGCCGCCGGCTTCGAGCAGGTGTTCAACTCCACCGGCGTCCCGATGTTCATCCTCGACAGCGAGGGACGCATCGCCGAATGGAACGAGTCCATCGCGTCGCTCACCGGGAACGACCGCGAGGATGCTATCGGTCACGAGCACGTTTCGGAGCTGTTCTATCCCGACGGGCGGCGCGCCGACACGCTCGCCGACAAGGTGCTCGACGCGCCGGAGGCCGCCGATGAGGTGTACGACGTCGAGCGCTGTGATTCGGCGCAGACCCGCTATCGCGACACCAGCACGATGGTGGACCGTCACGGCGGCGAAAAGCACATCGAGTTCACGGCGACGCCGCTGTACGAGGGCGACGAACTCGTCGGCGTCACCGAGGTCGTCATCGACCGGACGGAGAACGTCAACCAGCGTGACGCGACCGAAGCGCTGGTCGCCGAGGTCCGAGAGACGGCAGCGGCGATCGGTGAGGGGAACCTCGAAGCGCGCGCGGTCCGTCGCGAGGAGTGCGAGATCCTCGATGAGGAGCTGTTGAGCGTCATCGACGTCGTCAACCGGACGGCAGAGAATCTCCAGAGCCTCTCCGAAGGCGTCCACGAGCAGGCCCGCGATATCGACCGAACGGTCCAGAAAGCCAGCGATGCGGCCGCGGATATCGCCGAGAACGTCGACGAGCAGAACGAACTCCTCGAAGAGAGCGTCTCCGAGATGCAGTCCTTCTCGGCCGGCATGGAGGAGGTCGCCGCGACGGCCGATCAGGTCGACTCCGCCGCGGTCGCCGCCAGCGAGGCCGCGGACGAAGGGCTCGACGCCAGCGAGGACGCCCGCGAAGCGACCGAAGACGTGGTGGACATCGGCGACGAGCTGGTCGAGAGCGTCGGCGCGCTCTCGGAGCGGATGGACGACATCGAGGAGGTCATCGAGGTCATCTCCGACGTGGCCGAGCAAACGAACCTGCTCGCGCTCAACGCAAACATCGAGGCCGCCCGTGCCGGCGAGGAAGGCGACGGCTTCGCGGTCGTCGCCGAGGAGGTCAAAAAGCTCGCCGACGAGACCCGCGGCTACACCGAGGATATCACGGAGAGCCTCGCGGAGCTGCAGGCGCAGTCCGACGAGACGAGCACCGCGGTCGAGCGCTCACACGAACGCATCGCAGACGCGGGTACGGAGATCGAGACGGTACTGGACTCCTTGGCGGAGATCGCCGAGGCCGTCGACGAGGCCGCCGCCGGCGTCGCCGAGGTCGCCCGAACCACAGACGATCAGGCCGCGACCGTCGAGGAGCTCACCTCGTCGCTGGAGGCGGTTCGAGAGCGGTCCGACCGTACCGAGGAGGCGACCGACCGCATCGTTGACGCCACCGACGACCAAGAGGTCGCCGTCGACGAGCTGATCACCCGCGTCGAGCGGCTCGACGCCCGGTAGGCTTCACCGAGCACGGGCTCTCTTTCCCCCTCGCGCCGAACGTTTAACCCCGACGAGACCCTGTTTCTCGTATGTCCGCCACGCCGCCCGGACCCATCGGCGACCCCGTTTTCGGCAACGGTCGCCAGTTCGCCGACGACCCGTTCTCGTTCATGCACGCCTGCGCCGACAGCTACGGCGACGTCGTTCGCTTCGACCTCGGGCCGCGCGAGACCTTCCTCCTGACGAACCCCGCAGACGTCGAACGCGTCCTCGTTTCCGACGCCGAGCGGTATCGCAAGCCGGACTTCGGCGACGACGCCATAGACACCCTGCTCGGTGACGGCCTCCTCATGAGCGATGGAGAGACGTGGCAGCGCCAGCGGAAGCTGGCGAACCCGTCCTTCCACAACCAGCGGATCGGGGCGCTCGACGGGACGATGGTCGATCACACCGAGTCGCAGCTCGCAGACTGGCACGACGGCGAGGTCGTCGACATCCAGCTGGAGGTCGCCCGCCTCACCGTCAAGATCATCGTCTCGGCGATGTTCGGCGCCGACATCACCGACGAGGAGGTGAAGACGGTCCAGGAGAAGCTGGAGCCGCTCGGCGCCCGGTTCGAGCCGGACCCGCGCCGCTTCCTGATCCCGAACTGGGTGCCGACCCGCGAGAACCGCGAGTTCGACGCCGCGATCGACACCCTCGAGTCCGTGATCGACGGGATCGTCGAACGGCGGCAGGGGACCGAGCGCGACCCGGGCGTCGACCCCGCCGGCCCCGAGGGCGTCGCAGTGCGCGGTCCCGTCGGGGACGGCCCGGACGGGGACGGGAAGGGGCACCTCCCGATGGACCTGCTCTCGGTCCTGCTGCGCGCCCGCGACCGCGGCGAGCAGACCGACGAGAACCTCCGCGACGAGCTGGTGACGATGCTCCTCGCGGGCCACGACACCACCGCGCTCGCGCTGACGTACACGTTCTACCTACTCTCGAACCACCCCGAGGCGCGGGCGGCGGTAGAGCAGGAGGCCGAGGCCGCAGTCGCGGACGGCTCCCCAACCGCCGCCGACGTGCGCGAGATGCGGTTCACCGAGCGCGTCCTCAACGAGTCGATGCGACTGTATCCGCCCGTCTACACCCTCTTCCGCGAGCCGAAGATCGACGTGAAACTGGGTGGGTACCGGATCCCCGAGGGCTCCGCGCTCATGCTCTCGCAGTGGGTGGTCCACCGCTCGTCGCGGTGGTACGATGACCCGAACGCGTTCGACCCGGACCGGTGGAAGCCGAAGCGCCGGAGCCAGCGCCCGCGGTTCGCCTACTTCCCGTTCGGCGGGGGGCCGCGCCACTGCATCGGCAAGGCGTTCTCGCTGTTGGAGGCCAAGCTGATCCTCGCCGAGGTCTGCTCGCAGTACGACTTGGAGTACGAGGGCCCCGATCTCTCGCTGCGCGGCTCGCTGACGATGCATCCCAACCACCCGGTGCCGATGCGCATCCACGAGCGCTGAGGGATGGCAAGCGAGACGGGCTCGTACTGCCGGCGCTGCGGCGAACGCCTCTCTCGGGGCGCCATCGCGAGCCAGCAGCGCGCCTGCTGTCTCAACGCGACCCTGATCGCGGGGGTCTGCCCGACGCACGGCCCAGTTGGACCGTACCACGCGGTCGACGAGCCGAGGGAGAGCGACGGCAGCGGTCTCGATGGAACGTGATCGGTGCCACGTCAAGCTTATAAACGAACTGCGGTGGCGCGCGCCCGTGAGCGGGCCATCGGCCCGCGAGCGGCGCCGCGCGAGGGAGTCGCGAACGCAGTGAGCGACGAGGCTGGGGAGGCGTGAGGTGCTGTGCGGTTACGGGCGGGTGGGACTCAAAGGGGCAGTCGCGAGGACGGCGCAGGCGTTCACGAGAGCGGAGCTCTCGTGAGCCAATCAGAACGCTTCGCGTTCTGATGACGACGCAAGCACTGGAGGGAGCGAGCAACGCGAGCGACTGAAGCGCGCAGCGAGCGTGCGCCGTCCTCGCGACTGGGGCTTTGGAAGTGTCTATCGACGCTCCGCTGTCGACGACCTATAAACGACCAGCAGGGATGCAGACGAATCTCCCGCCGATCCGCTGCCAACCATTTATAAATCAATCGACGCGGCGACCTCACGATATTCGGGGTCGTACAGGTCGAGCGCGTGGACCCGCCACCGGATCGGGTCGAACTCCGCACTCACGAGGTCGGCGACGACGCCCGGCTCGGGGTCCCCACCACGCGCTAAGGTAACGTGAGGCGTGTACCCGTCGCCCTCGATCCCCTCGACCGCGCCGTAGGCGGCACAGAGCCGGCGGTGAACGCGAACCAGCGCGTCGCTCTCGACGACCAGATACAGCACCGGTCTCGACCCCGACGCGGGCGCGTCGAAGACGTCGACCCCCGTCACGGCGACCGAGAACGGGTCGGTCCCCGCGAGCAGCGGTCGGAGATCCTCGCACAGGGCACCGAACGCGTCGGGCTTGGGAGGGCTCGGGTCGCCGCTGCTGACGCGGTCCGGGACGTCCTCGACGCCGAACCGCTTGCAGACGAGGGTGTGTCGGTCGCGCACCCGGTCGAACCCCGAGAGTTTCGAGTGGAGATCGACCGCGAAGTCGCGTATCGAAGGCGCGAGCGGGACGTTCAGGCTGAACACGCCTCAGATCCTGTCGGTGAGCCGTAAGGCGATCAAGGCGACGATCGCGACGACGATCAGCGTCGGGAGGGCGTCCAACAGCGCGAACGTGAGATCGAGTACCGCGCCGGCGATCTCCAAGAGAAGCCATACGATAGCGAGCCCCAAGATCACCTTCAGGAGATCGTCGACGTCGAGGTCGGCGTGGTCCGTGTCTGTTCGGTCCATACGGTGTCGACGACCGCAACGGGCAAAAAGGCCGATGAGACTGACGGGTCGATGCGCGATCAGGTGCTTAAAAACCCCTCCGCGCTGAACAAATCCCATGAGCCTCATCGCGTTCGACTTCGACGGCACGCTGTCCGACTCCGAGATGACGGTCCTGCTCGCGGAGCGCGCGGGCGTCGCCGACGAGGTGGCCGAGATCACGGAGCGGGCGATGAACGACGAACTCAGCTACGCCGAGAGCCTCTACCAGCGCGCAGAGCTGCTCGGCGGGCTCGACGAGGACGACGTCGCTGCCGCGTTCGACGAGGTGGCGCTCCGACCGGGGGCGGGCGAACTGATCGAGCGCCTGCAGGCCGAGGGCCACCACGTCGCCGTGCTCACGGGCGGGTTCGAGCGCGGGGTCGAGCGGGCGCTCGCGAAGGAAGGCGTCGAGGCCGACACGATCGTCGCCAATCGCCTGCCGATGGCCGGCAGGACGCTCACCGGCGACGCCGAGGGCCCGCTCATCGAGGGGACGAAGGACGACGCGATGGAAGAACTCGCCGACGACCTCGGGATCCCGATGGCCGAGACGGTCGCGATCGGCGACGGCGCGAACGACCTCCCGATGCTGGAGGTCGCGGGGCTCGCGGTCGGCTTCGTCCCCAAGGACGCGGTCCGCCCCGTCTGCGACGCCGTCGTCGCCTCGATGTTCCGGCTCGGGAAGGTGCTGGAGGGGTACGACGTGCTCCCGGAAGAGTAACTGCAACAGCCTGACACGACACCGCTGACGACCGGGTGCAGCCACGCTGTTTGGCTGGACGTTTAATAAGGGGCGGAGCGAACAATAGTACATGATCGGCGTTGCTGGGGTGACCAGATGCTTCCGACGCTGACGTATCTCCAGTTCCACCTCGTCTTCAGCCTCCCCGTGGTCGCGGCGCTGTGGTACCTCGCGCCGCGGTACGACCCGCTTCGGCGTCGCCGCGCGGCGGTCGGGATCGCGATCCTCGTCGCGATCGCGTACGTGTACACGACGCCGTGGATCAGCTACATGATCCGGCAGGGCGCCTGGTGGTACGCGGACGGGGCGGTACTCGCCCGAGCGCTGTCGATCCCGCTCGGCGAGTACCTCTTTTTCACCGTCCAGACCGTCGTCACCGCGTTCGCGCTCCACCTGATCGGGTTCGACCCGACGTTCAGGGAGGGCGACTTCGACCGGGGGCCCCGGATCGCCGGCGTCGTCGGCGGCGTCGCGATGGTCGCCGGCGGGCTCTGGCTGGTGACGCTCGACCCGTCGTACCTCTACCTCGGCGGGCTGATCGCGTGGGTCGGCCCCGTCGTCGCGCTCCAGTGGGCGGTCGGCGGCGGCTACCTGATCCGGACGCCGCGGATCTGGGTCGCAGCGACGCTGATCCCGGCTGCGTACTTCTGGGTCGCGGACCGGATCGCGATCGAGATGGGGACGTGGCAGCTCTCCGCCGAACTCACGACCGGAGTGGCCGTTCTGGGGCTCCCGATCGAGGAGATGCTCTTCTTCGCCTCAGCCGGCGTGATGACCGTGAACGGGCTCGTGTTATTCGAGTGGGTCCTCGACTGGAACGACCGGCGCGGGCGGCCGACCGAGTCGCCTGTCGGCGCGTTCGAACCGGGGCCGGAACCGGAGCCCGACCCGCCCGAACCACAGCCGGAGCCGGAACCCGAGTCGGCCGGATCCGTTGATGACTGAGACGGCGACGCGTTCGGCGCCGAGCCGTGAGACGACACCGGTCGAAACCGATGACCGCTCCCGATCGGCGGTCGACCGGTGGTTCGCGCTGTATCCCGCGATCGCGCTCGCCGCGCTGCTGCCGATCGGCGCCGTGACCCCTTTGTTTCCGGTCGAACTCGGCGTCGCGACGTTCGCGCTGGGAACGCTCGTCGTCGGGATGGCTCACGGCGCGGTCGACCACCTCGTCCCGCTGCGGGCGGCGACGGCGGTCTCGCTTCGGCGATCGGTCGCCGTCGTCTCCGTCGTCTACGCGGTCCTCGGCGGGGCGGTCGTCGCCGCGTTCTTCCTCGCGCCGGTCGCGTCGTTCGTCGGGTTCATCGCGCTCACGTGGCTCCACTGGGGCCAGGGCGACGTGGCGGCGCTCGTCGTCGCCGGCGTCGACCACCTCCCGACCTCGGCCGAGCGCTGGCTGAGCCTCGTCGTGCGCGGGGGGCTCCCGATGGGCGTCCCGCTGCTCTCCCATCCGGCGGAGTACCGGCTGGTCGCCGAGTGGATCGTCGGACTGTTCGTCGTCGACGGAGAGGCCGCGGCCGCCGCGGTCGACCCCCTGTTCGTCTCGGAAACGCGGGTGGCCGTCGGGGCGTTCATGATCGCCGCGACGGCGCTGTCGGTCGGGTTGGGCTACCGTCGCGTTCGCGCCGGCGCCTCGCGACGGGGGTGGCTCCGGGACGCCGGCGAGGTCGGGGCGCTGTGGGCGTGGTTCCTCCTCGCTGCGCCCGTGTTCGCGATCGGCGTGTACTTCGCGCTCTGGCACGCGCTCCGGCACGTCGGGCGGCTTATCCTCGTCGACGACCGGGCGTCTGCGGCGATCGGCGATGGCAACGTGCCCGACGCCCTCGCGCGGTTCGCCCGGGACGCCGCCCCGCTCACCCTCGGCGGGTTCCTCGTTGTCGGCGCGGTCGGGCTGTCGGTCCCCGCCGGCGTCGCCGCGCCCGGCGACCTGCTCGGCGTGTCGCTCGTCGCCATCGCGGCCATGACGCTCCCGCACGTCGTCGTCGTCGCGTGGCTCGACCGACAGCAGGGCGTCTGGCGGCCGGGAGTGGGCGGGTAGTCCGGGAGCAGGTCCGACACCGTACTTCTCTTGTCCGCGGGAAGCGTACCGGGTGACGAATGGACGAGATCGCGATCCGCGACCCGCGGCCGGGCGACGCCGACGAACTGGAGGCGCTCATCACCGAGCACTTCAGCGAGGGGAGCTCCTACGGCGTCGACCTCGGGCTCGACGACCCGACGTACCACGTGCTGGTCGCGGTAGGGGCCGATGGGGGCGACGGCCCGATCCTCGGCGTGATGGCGCTCCGCGAGTTCGAGGACCCGGCGGCGGTCGCCGAGGAGATGTACTTCTTCGACGATCCCGACCTGCTCCCCGCCGCGGAACTGTACGGCCACCTCGAGATGGGCTACGTCCGCGACGGGGCCACGGGGCGCGGGATCGGGAGCCGGCTCCTCGAACGGCTCCACGAGATCGGCGCGGAGCGGGGGGTCGATCTGTACCTCGCGGACTCCTGGTACCACGGCGGCGAGGACTCCCCGGAGAAGCTGTTCGACCGCCACGGCTACGAGACGATCCACCGAGAGCCGATCGAGCGGCCCGCGTCGGAGTGCCCGAAGTGCGAGACTGAGTGCACTTGCGAGGCCGCGCTCGCGGTGCGGCGGGTCGAGGGGGAAGAGTCGTGAACCACGACCGAGTCCACGCCCGAGAGCCGTCACACCACGTCGACCGGTGGTCGGTCGGGGTGATCGAATCGATCGACGAGCGCGACGGGCACTGCGTCGTGACGGTTCAGCCAGTCGAGTCAGAGGCGGGAGGCGACGACAAGGGACCTGTCGAGCTCGTGATCACGCTCGCCGTCCGCGACCTGTTCGTGGGTCGGCTGCCGATCGAGGAGGGCGAGTCGCCGGTCGGCGAGCGCGCGTGGTATCGGAAGCGGGGCGGGTGAGACGAAACGCGCTCGTCGGCGTCACTCCAGCTGGTGGTAGTCCAGCTCGTGGCCTTCGTTGAGGGCGGCCTGGACGGCTTCGCTCGGCTCGTCGACCGGTTCGGTCCGGAGCGTCATCCCGCCGACGTCGGCGGCGTCGAAGTAGACGTTCCGTTGCCAGTCGGAGTCGACGTCGGGGTAGTCGGTGCGGTAGTGGGCGCCGCGGGACTCCTCGCGTTCGAGCGCACCGCGGAGTACCGCCTCGGCGGCGACGAGCATGAACCCGACGTCGACGGCGAGTTCGAACGACTCGCTCGTGATCGGTCCGACACGCATGTCGGCGGCTCGTTCGCGGAGAGCGGCGAGGCGGTCGAGCCCCTCGCGGAGCGACGACTCGTCGCGGAGGATCCCGGCGTGGTCCCACATCAGCTCCCGCAGGTCGGCGAGCACCGCGTCCACGTCGTGGTCGCCGACGTGGTTCGCCATCGCGGTCAGGTCGCGGACATGCGGCTCAACGAGGCTCTCACGGAGGTCGTCGGGAACGTCTCCCGGGCCGTCGACGCGGTCGGCGATCCCCTCGCCGGCGACGACGCCGTACGCGACGGTCTCGGCCAGCGAGTTGCCGCCGAGCCGGTTCGCGCCGTGGACGCCCGCCATCGTCTCGCCGATGGCGAACAGCCCGTCAACGTCGGTCTCACCGCCCTCGTCGACGGCGACGCCGCCCATCCCGTAGTGGGAGGTCGGCGCTACCTCGACGGGCTCCTCGGCCATGTCCACGCCGAGGTCGTGGAAGCGCTCGTACATCCGGGGGAGGCGCTCGCGGATGAAGTCGGCGTCGCGGTGCGAGATATCGAGGTAGACGCCGCCGTTCTCGGTGCCGCGCCCCTCAGCGACTTCCTGTGCGATCGACCGGGCGACCACGTCGCGCGCGTCGAGTTCCATTTGGTCCGGCGAGTACCGCTCCATGAAGCGCTCGCCGTCGGCGTTGAACAGGCGACCGCCCTCGCCGCGGACCGCCTCGGTCACGAGGCGCCCGCTCCACGGCTCCCACTCGGGATCGCTCTCGTCGACGGCCATCCCGGTCGGATGGAACTGCATGAACTCCATGTCCATCAGCGACGCGCCGGCCTCGTACGCCAACGCCGCCCCGTCGCCGTTGTTCTCGTCGTCTCTGGAGGTGTGGCGGTTGTAGATGGCCGCGTGACCGCCCGCAGCGAGGACGACGGTGCCCGCGTTGAACAGGACGAACTCGCCGGCGTCCATGTCGAAGCCGACGGCGCCGTACACCGCGTCGCCGTCGGAGACGAGCTTCGTGATCATCACGTTCTCGCGGTACGGGACCGACAGCGCTTGAGCGCGATCGACGAGCGTGTTCAGCATCGACTCGCCGGTGTGGTCGCCGGCGAACGCGGTTCGCCGGAACGACTGGGCGCCGAAGAAGCGCTGATCGATCTCGCCCTCGTCGGTGCGAGAGTACTCCATCCCCCACTCGTCGAGCTCGCGGAGGCGGGCCGGCATCTGCTCGGTCACGGTCTCGACTTTCGCCGGGTCGTTGACGAAGTGGCCCTCGTTGAGCGTGTCGGCGGCGTGGATCGCCGGGGAGTCCTCCGGGTCGTGGGTGCCGAGCGCGCCGTTGATCCCGCCGCGGGCCCACGTGGTGTGGGCGTCGCCGTGGCCTCGCTTGCCGAGGACCAGGACGTCGTCGACCCCGCGCTCGGCGAGTTCGATCGCGGTTCGCGCGCCCGCCGCGCCGGCGCCGATGACGAGGACCGACACGTCCTCGCGTTCGTATTCGGTCGATTCGTCGAAGTCGGTTGGGCGTCGTTCGTTCACGTCTGTTGTACGGTCCCGAGCGGGATAAGGCCCTCGCGCGTGTGCGCGTGCGAGCGTACGCGCACGAGAACCGGCGTCATGTCCCCGGTCCGTCACTCCCACCCCGGCGTTCCGGGCGCACCGGCGTCGTCCTCCAGTTCGCGGACCAGCCGCACGCGGTCCTCCGGGTCGAGCGCGACCCGGTCGCCGTCGCCCGCGGCCCGCTCGTTCCACGCTCGGATCGCTCGTCCGGCCCACGAGTCGGCGTCGCGGGCGCGATCACGGGCCTCGGCCATCCGGTCGGGAGCGACGGAAAGGGAACCGGGGCTGGAGCCGACCGCGGCCCCGACGAACCGGGCGCGGTCCTCGGCGGTGAGCCGCGCTCCCCGGAGCCGGTCGATCACGCCGTCGAGGTCGTCGGGGTCGGGGTACGCGAAGACGGTCGCACCGGCGGCGCGCGGGCCGAACGGGAGCGGCGGGGTGTCGTCGGGGACCGCGTCGTCGAGGAGCCGGTCGCCGCCGTCGGCGGCCTCGACGCGCTCGCACTCGGTCTCGGCGCCTAGTTCGAGGCTGTGAGCGGGGTACGTCGAGCAGGTCTGCGGGTACAGATCGTCGTCGTGGATCCGGCACTGGAGCGTGGTCGGGTCGAGGAAGACGCAGGCGTCGAGCCAGCGGTGTTCGTCGGTGCCGATCGGGGCGACCGGCTTCGGGGGCTTCCGCAGCCCGACCGCGAAGATCGGGCGGTCGCCGGCGGCGGCGACCTCGACGGCGTCGATCCGGACCGTATCGTCCCCGTCGGCTGGCTCGAACAGCCGGGGGACCAACACGTCGCCGAGGCCGTCGTCGAGGAACCGGGCGATCTCGTCGCGCGTGAGCGGCACGAGGTCGTAGGCGTCGTCGATCGGCGGGCGGCTGCCGGTGCGGTCGGTTCCGGCGGCGTCCGGCGCGAGCGGCCGCCAGTCGACGCAACAACCGGCACAGCCCTCGCATCGGAGTTCCATGGATACCACCTGTGTGAACGCCTCGCACGCTTAAAAGGGATCGGCGAACGTGAGCAGGTTTTATAAGCGAACGTGCGGTCGGCGCGCGCCTCCGAGTGGCCGGCAGGCCACGAGGAGCGCGTGCGAGGGAGTCGGCCACTCGGAGCGAAGCGGAGAGTGGCCGACGAGGCTGGGGAGGCGTGAGGTGCCTGTGCGGGGCGGGACTCAAAGGGGCAGTCGGCGAGGCGGGCGCAGGCGACGTAAGGACCGCAGGGAGCGAACAGAGTGAGCGACCGAGGACCACAGCGAGCGTGCGCCCGCCTCGTCGGCTGGGGCTTTGGAGGTCGCGGTCGTCGCCACTGATCCGGGATCAACCACTCATAAATGACCGAGTGGAGAGCCGAACGCGTTCGCCGCCGATACGCCGACAGCAACAATCACTTATAAACAACCGACCGAGTCAGGGCGCGACGCCGACCGTCAACAACGTCCCCCACGTCCGGTACCGGTCGACCATCGCCTCACGGGAGTCCCAACTGTCGGTCGGGAACTCGGCGGCGTCCGGAATCTCGATCTCGCGGTCGGGAATCGCGTCCTGTGCGGCGACGTACAGGCCTGCCTCCCGGAACGCCTCGCGGTACGTCTCGCGGTCCCACAGCGTCATCTCCACCGCGATGTTCTCCTGCCACGCGTGGGTCTGCTCGCTCTCCGCAAAGTAGTTGACCGCGCAGTAGAAGGTGCCGCCGGGCTTCAGCACGCGCCGGATCTCTTCGAGGGTGTGGAGCGGATCGGCCGCGTAGTAGAACGCCTCCATCGAGAAGACGTGGTCGAGCGAGTCGTCGGCGAAGGGGAGCGCATCGAAGTCGCCGACGAGGAACCCGACCGCGTCGTCGTCGGTGTAGCTCCGAGCGTTGCGCGCCATCTCCGGCGCGCCGTCGAGCCCGTACGCTCGTCCGATTCCCCGCTCGCGGAGGGCGCGGAGGGCGTAGCCGGAGCCGGTGCCGAGATCGAGGACAGTGTCACCCGCCTCGACCGGCATCCGCGCGAGGACGTGCTTGGCGGTGTGCCAGTGTCGGTCCTCCATGCCGCGGTCCTTCCCCGCCGCCGCCCACTCGTCGAACTCCTCGCGTACGCTCATACCCGGGCGAACGGACGGGCGGGTGAAAACCGGTTCGGAGGCGGGCGCCGACGCTCGGAAGCGTCGCCGTTTTATCGGTCGGTGTCACTTCTGGAAGTATGAAACGCCCGCAGAGCCTCCGCCGGCCGAAGTTCCGGATCGCGGACTCCGCACAGCAGGCTGTCGGCGGCTTCCTCCTCGCGGGGCCGTTCGTGGTCACGGAAGAGGTGTGGGTACTCGCCGCGGGGATGAACTGGATTCAGGGGGCGCTGACCGCCGGGATCGTCGCGCTGATCGGGTACGCCGCCCTCTACCGAGCCGACACCGACCGCGATCCAGAGAAGGAGAAGGACATCGTGGGGATCCCCGTCCGGTTCGTGTCGCTGATGATCGTCGCGTTCGGCTCCGTGACCGTCCTCGCGCTGGTGTTCGACGCACCGGCCACGTTCCTCATCGATCAGGGCGTGACGGGGGTCGAACTGTGGGTGACGACGTTCAGAGCCATTTCCGTCGGAGCGGTGTTCAGTGTCGTCGGCGCTGCGACCGCCGACAGCGTGTTCTGAGGAGTGGACTGTTTCTGGATCCTCGACGGTCAGACGACTACCGAGACGACCGCGAACAGGATGAGTACGCCGGCGACGTCACAGAGGTTGGTGACGACGGGGATGGTCGTGTCGTCGGGGTTGAGCCCGACGCGGTAGGAGACCTCGACCGCTGCGACGCTGGCGACAACCACGAGGACGGCGAGGAGCATCCCCGAGACGAGCGAGACGAGCAGCACGCGACCGAAACCGAGAGTCCCGCCGAGCGCGACGCCGATCCCCCAGGCGGCGACCCCGACCAGGCCGAAGACGGTTCCCGCGAGCGCGAACACGGCGCCGACGTTGGCGCGGAGGTCCGGATTCGACGGGCTCAGCTCGTACGTCCCGAGGTAGAGTTGGGTGGTGAGCCGCGAGCAGGTGATCGACGCGAGGTTTCCCGCGGTCCCGATCTGAACCGGGACCAACACGAGGAGCGCGGGGTTTCGGACGAGCACCGCCTCGTACGTTTGGAGAACGGTCCCGGAGACGAGTTGGAGCACCGACAGCGCGGCCAACAACGGGACCATCGTCCGAACGATCCGGCGGATCGACCACTCGTCGACGTACTCGCGGTCGGCGGGGGTCTCGGAGTCACTCTCGCCCGCGGACCCGCTCGAACTCACAGTACCGCCCCCACGACGTAGATCCCGACGAGGAGGAAGAGGATCCCGAACACGTCGCCGAGAGTGGTAACCACGGGGCCGATCACGTTGTCGGGGTCGAGCCCGCGCCGATAGCCGACGAAGATGACGACGATCAGCACCGAGATCATGAGGACTGCCGAGAGGAAGCCGGCGACGACCATGATCCCGACCAGTTCGAGGAGGTCCCCCTTATTTCCGAAGAGCCGCAGCCAGAGGAACGTGATCGCCGCGATGAACACCGAAACGGTCATCCCGTTGATAAAAGAGGCGAGGATCGCGTTTCTGAGCCGCCGATCGAGTCGGAAGCGGGGTTCGATGAGCCCTTGGTGGAGCCCGGTCGAGAGGCGCGCGCCGAGCGAGCCGTAGACGCCCCCACGGGTGGCGAGGAACGCCGGGAGCAGTAAGAGTAGTCCCGGCACCTCCGCGATACCGGCGCGCATCGTCTCCGACCCGAGGATCGTCCCGGAGAACAGCCCCGCGACGAGGCTGACGAGGATCACCGGGAGCGCCTGCCGGTAGACGTCGCGGGCGGTGTCGTGGCCGGGCATCGTGCGTGCCGACGCGGGGGAGACTCAAAAACCGGTCGGCGTGGCTCGCATCGAAATATCACCGCCGTCGCTCGCACCGCAATCCGACCGCCGTGGCCCGCATCGTTAAGTCGGTCCGGCGGGTTTCAGATCGCATGGACTACTCGCTCGCCATCGAGAACGGGCCGGAAACGATCCCCGGTGGAACCGGGCTCCTCCTCGTTCACCCGAGTATCGGCGAGACCGACCGAATCGACACGGACTTCCTGAAGATCGACACCGACGCTTTCCTCGTCGTCTCCACGCGGACCACCGCGCGCGAAGTCGAACAGAAACTCGAGTACTACGACGTCGACGAGACGAAGGCGACCATCCTCGACACGCTCTCCGTGGAACGAGGGTACTCTCGTCGCTCTTCGGACGACGTGTACTACGTCTCCGCGCCGGACGACCTCGACGGGGTCGTCGACCGGGTGGAGCGGTTCCTCACCGAACACGATGGGAAGCGGCGCGTCTCCGTTGACTCGCTCACGGAGATGGCGTACTACGCCGACGACGACGCGGTGTACGACGCGGCCGCGGACATTCTGGATCTCCTCGACGAACACGACGCGGTCGGGATCTTCCACCTCTCGGAAGAGGTCCACGAGGTCGCGACCCTGGACCGATTCCGAAAGCTGTTCGAGGGCGTCATCGAACTGGACGGCGACGGGAACGTGACCGTCGATCTGTGAGATAACGCCGTTCGTTTTTTCGTCCGATACCACCCTACTCCGCTATTCCGCAGCGTCGACCATCGACGCGATCGTCTTCTCCGCCCATATCACCGCGTATGAAGCGCCGCGGTCGCGGTACGCCGCGGTGTCGAACGCCGCGAACGGTGCGGGAAGGTCGAGGCCGTGACGGACCGCCGAGCAGGCGTACTCGGTCGCGGCCGCGAACTCCGTCTCGCCGTGGGCGACCTCGCGGGCGAGGTCGCCGAGCCGGCCTTCGAGGCGGTTCCCGGCGTCGAGCCACGTGTCGAACAGCCGAGGGTGGCTTCCCTCCCACGACGCGAAGACGTCGCGGGTGTACAGCCCGACCCACGCGTCGAACAGCGCGGTGGCGATCTGAAAGACGTCGCTGGGGCCCATCCCGGTCGTGGACGCGCCGGTGTCGGGGTCGGGTCGCCGGACCGCGGCGTCAAGGTCGCGGTAGCGCTCGCCGAAAAAGGGGAGAAAGCTTTCGGGGAGGTGTGAAGCAGACGCCTCGTCCGGCACCGACCCCGGTCTCGGCTCGGCGCCGATCTGGACCAATCGGTCCGCGATCAGGAACGCGAGGAAGTCGTCGGGCGTCCCCTCGGCTCGCTGCTTGACGAGCACTGTCTGAGGGTCGGTCTGGGTCGTTCGGGCGACGGTCCCGTCTCCGGGAAGCCCCACTGTGAACGTCGACCCGGCGTACGTGCGGAGCAGGTCGGGTACCTCGTCGGGGAGCCACTCGACCGGAAACGACGCGGGCGAGAGCCCGTCGACGAACAGTCCGAGGTCTTCCGCGGCGGCCGGGGGAAGCGTCTCGAAGTCCGCGTCGACATCGAGGACCGGCGAGCCCGGGGCGTAGGCCTCGCGAACCGCGTCGAGGTCGTCATCGAGCGGACGTGTCGCGAACATCAAGCGAAGACGTATGAAAGGATGATAAGGACCGACAGGGCGGCCGAAACGCCGACCGTACCGACGACGATCTTGGTGGATTTGCTCATGGCCGTATCTGGATCCGCCGGTCGTTTAAAGCTATATTCTTCGGCGAGGGAGCAGATGAGCGACAACACTACGAGACCGACGCCGCAAGGCCCTCACCGACACCACACCGTCGACGCCGCAAGGCCGCCACCGCGACATCGGCGTCGACACCGGGTTTATGCCTGACCGCCGGATACGCGTAGTATGCGAATCCGTGACGCGCTCGAGTCGGACGCCGAAGCGCTGGCGATGGCGACCGACCGACCGCGAGGGGTGGTAAAGGACATGATCCACGACCGGTCGGTCCGGGTCGCGGTGGCGGGAGACGAAGCGGACAGTGGCGATGGCGGGAACGCGTCCGTCGCGGGATTCGTCGCGTTCGACGTGCGAGATGAGACCGTACACGTTACCGACTTCGACGGCGACGACGAGGCGATCCGGCTCCTGTTCGAGGAACCGCGTCGGTTCGCGCGACGAGAGGGAATGGGCGTCGAGGCAGTCGTTCCGAACGACGAGCGAACGGGAGATATTCTCGAAAACGCCGGGTTCGAGTCAGCTGGGCCCGGACCACGGTTCGAGGGGCGGCAGACAACGCAGTACGTGATCGATTCAGCCGACGTACACGGAGAGGACTAACGACGGGTTAACAGCCCGGCTCTGTCAGTCGACCCGACGTTGAACGATTTCGAGCGCCTCCTCCCGGTCGTCCCAGTCGACGAACACCGCGACGGAGGTCGCGCTCGTGATCAGGTCGATGATGTTGATCCCGTCCTCGCCGAGGGGCGCGATGATCTCCTGGATGACGCCGGACTCGTTCGGGAGCTCTCCGCCCGTCACCCGAATGACCGCGATCGGGTCGGCGACGCTTACCGAGGAGAGCGCCTCGTCGTCGACGACCGCCTCGTGGAGCAGCGCCTCGGCCGTCTCAGCCACGTCGACATCGACGTAGAAGGTGACCGAATCCATCCCGGAGGCGACCGCGTCGATGTTGATCTCCTCCTCGCGGAGCGCGTTCGCGAGCTGCGAGAGGATGCCCGCGCGGTTCCGGATCGCGCGGCCCGCGATGGTGAGACACGCGAGCGGCTCCTCGCGCATGTCGATCAGACTCTCGAACTGGCCCTCAATGCGGGTGCCGCCCCTGAGCAGATCGCCGTGCTGGTAGTGGACGACTCTGACCGCGAGGTCCTCGTCCTTGTACGAGAGCGCGGACGGCGCGACGACCTCCGCGCCGCGGAAAGAAAGGTTCCGCAGTTCGTCGACGGTGATCCGTCCGACGTTGCGCGCCCCCTCGACCACCCGCGGGTCGCCGGTCATCACGCCTTCGACGTCGGTGACGATGACGACTTCGTCGGCGTCTATGTAGTTGCCGAACATGACCGCGGTGGTGTCGGAGCCGCCGCGTCCGAGCGTCGTGACGTTCCCGTGGTGGTCCTCCGCGAGGAAGCCGGTGATGATGGGGACGACGCCGTCCATCTCGGCCGCGATCTTTCGCGCGCGCTTCTTCGTCTCCTCGACGTCGACCTCGCCGAGTTCGTTCGTGATGACGGGCCAGTCCGGATGGCCGGGTTCGAGGAAGACGGCGTCGACATCGCGAACCGAGAGCGCGGCTTTCAGCATTCGGACGCTGGTGCGCTCGCCCATCGAGACGATCTCGGCGCGATCGCTGTCGTCCGTCTCGAAGGTGATGTCGTCGAGGAGCTCGTCAGTGGTCGATCCCATCGCGCTCGCGACGACCGCGATCTCGTGGCCCGCCGCGACCGCGCTCGCGACCGAGTCCGCCGCGCGCTCGATGCGATCGCCACTTCCGAGGCTCGTCCCGCCGAACTTGGCGACTACGCGCATACGTCCACCCCGCTATCGACGGTTTGGGTCGGTCGAGCCGTTCGATTCAGCCGGTTTGGCCGACCCGGCCGATCCGGGAGAAAGAGCAGTCGAGACGCCGCACTGAGAGCGTGATCGGTAGACATGGGCGCCCGTAACGGAGGAAGCCGCATAACTGTGTCTTCTTCGACAAGGGTCGCCAGACGAGTGGGATCGATCGCGAATGACGGCGATACTCGAGTTGTTTCGATCGACTGATCGGTGAGCGAAAAAAGAATCGGGCGGAGCCGTCCGAGTGAGTACGAGCCCGGTAGTGGCAAAAAGAGAGATTACTCGTCGGAAGAGAGATTACTCGTCGGAAGAGAGATTACTCGTCGGAGATGCCCCACGCGTCGGGCATCTCGATGACGTATCGACCGTCTTCCTGGAGCGAGATGATGTACTCCTGCCGGTCGTACAGCTCCATCAGATTAAGCTCGTACTTCCCGGGGCTCACGATCCGGATGCTCTCGAACTGCTCGTTGAGCTCGTCTCGGAGGTCATCGATGTCGGGGCGGGGCCCGTCCGGATCGGCTGGCGTGTCGGTTTCAGACTCGGACGGGCCCGAATCGGTTTCGAGATCCCGGCTCGCCCGATCGAGTTCGTCAGGGGAGACGACGTCCGAGCGTGCGCTCGCTTGCGCTACGTCCTCTTCGCTCCGCTCGCGGACGTGTTCCGAGTCCGTCTGGTCAGCGTCCGATGTCTGACCGTCTGAGGTCCGGGTCTCAGGCTGCGAAGAGGCAGGAGTGGGAGCATCGTCGACGGTGGTGGCGTCGTCGGTATCGGTCGGCTGGGAGTCAGCAGTCGACTGGGAGTCAGCAGTCGACTGGGAGTCAGCAGTCGGTGACTGGCGATCTGCGGGAGGCTGGCGCGTCGCCTCCGACGACTGGTCCCCGGCGGATGATGGTTGCTCGTCTGTCGTCGCTCCAGCGGGCTTGAACTGGAACTTGTTTCCCCCGCAGTCCGGACACCCCGAGAGCATCTCCTTCGAGCCGTCGGGGAACGTCCGTCCACAGGTGGTACACTGGTGTGGCATTTACTTGCGGGAGACGAGTGTGCTGATGAGGTTCTCGTCTTTGTGCAGGGTCTTGATCTGGTTGGCCGGGCCGATGACGGTGAGCTTCTGGGTCGACTTGCGGCCCATCAGCTTATCGAGGAAGCTCTGATCGCCCGCCTCCGCCTTCGGGTACGTCTCGATCTCGATCCCGGTGAAGTCGTCGGGACTGATTTCGGTCATCGTCACCTCGATGAGCTTCGACTCCTCGTCCGGAGAGAGCCCCTCTTCGAGGATGACGATGTTGCCGTCGCGGACGCCGTCGAGGATGAGGCGAATCTTCTCCATCCCCGTGAGCCCGTCCATCCGCGCCCCGCTTATCATGTCGATCCGGACCCCGTCGTCGGAGTCGTCGGAGGGAGCGTCGTCGCCGTCGACGTTAGGGGTTGGACCCGGCATTAGCCGAAGTACTCCGCGATCTTCGTGTACACTTCGTCCATGTTCTCGCCCTCCAGCGCGGACAGCGGGATCGTCTCGTGTTGCGGGAAGGCGTTCGCAATCTGCTGAACGTCCGATCCCGGAAGGTCCGTTTTGTTCGCGAGGATCAGCGCGGGAAGGCCCTGCGACTCGATGATCCCGATGAGCATCGTGTTCACCTGCGTGAACGGGTCCGTCGTGGAGTCGAGCACGTAGATGACGCCGTCGACATCTTCGCGGAGCCAGTGCATCGCCTCCGCGACGCCCTCAGTCGCCTCGCGTGACCGACGGACGGCGTCGTCTTTATCCATGTCGTGGTCGAGAAACTCCTTGTAGTCGACCTTCGTCGTCACGCCTGGCGTGTCGACGATATCGATGGTGACCGTCCGCCCGTTGCGCTCGATCTCCACGTTCTCCTTGCGGCGCGCCCGGCGGGTTTCGTGTGGAATGTGGCTCTCCGGCCCGACGGCGTCACCCGTCCAGTCGCGTGCGATTCGATTCGCGAGGGTCGTCTTTCCGGCGTTCGGCGGCCCGTAGATCCCGATCCGCTTGGGTTCGTCGGCCGCGAACAACCCGTCTGTGACCCGTGATATGCTGTCTTTAAGATTCGTGAGCAGTCCCATCCTAACCTCCAATCCTGTGTTCTCTCCCAGACACTCTGTGCGGTGTGGTAACGCCCGATACCGCGCCATCCAGCGTGTGTTCGGGGAATTACGGTAGAATCCACGCCCCTCTCACTTAACAACTGCGTCAGACACCGTCAGTTTGGTGACATTTGGGTCGTGCAGTCGTTGATACCCGGAATATCAGTTGGTTATTTAGTTGACTTTATTTATATGTTTTTAAAGATCAGGGTGGAGTCGTCGAAAATCGAGGGAAAAGGGGAGTGAATTTTAATTGTCTTTCTTCTCTTAGCTTTTCTAGAATATATATCATATTTTGTGATGTTTTGTGATATTTCAGTTACTTTTCTCTTGCTTTCTCTTGCTTTCTCGCGTCTTCCAATATCTCGTCTTTTGAGCTTCTCTCGATCTCCTCTCGATCCCTCTCGATCCCTCTCGATCCCTCTCGATATCCCTCAATCTCTTCTCGGCCTCATTCTACTGTGCTATTCGGTTCTCTCTCCCCCCCACCCCTTTGTTTCGACTGGAGACCGATACTGGTGTGGGGGTGAAGGTAGTTGGCTGTATACTGAGTGTTAATACTAATTGAGTATATACTACAATAAACAACAACTATAGCAAAACAATTTCTGATGGAGTACCGAGGGTACTGTTCCGTGTGTGCTATATTAAAACCACCGGTAATCTACACCACCTGCTTGACCCCCTCCCCCACCAAATTCGTGTTCCACCCGAAACGAAGGGGTTGGGGGGTCAAACCGAAACGACGTGTCCAGAGATGTTGGATCGACGAACTGGAAAACGGCCGACAGTCATTGAACGACATCGAAACTGGACCAGCGTGTGCTCCGGTCAGTTACCGTTCCAATCAGCTACCGTCCGATCGGGTACCGTCCGATCAGCTACCATCTTAATCGGGTTTTACGGAAGTTCGAGGAGAGAGCATCGCGCTTCAGTGCGGGGATGAGTCCGACAAACTCCACGCCAACCACGTTTGACGTTCAGACGGGTATTTTACGTGAGTGGTCGTCGTACTAACAGGTAACCGAGGCGGCCCGTCCGCCCACCTAATTGGACAATATCGGGATTGCTCGATTCCACGCAGAAAGCATCCCTTTCTGCGTTTGGATTTCGGGATGCAAGCAGTAAAAGTATCTCTGAATCCCATGCCGGGATAGGAGTAACGGCTGGTTGGCACAGCCAGTAGCCGCCTTTCGAGGCCGCTACAAACCGTAACCATCCCAACCCAGCGGTACGGTGCCGTGGGAATCTTCGCCCTTCAGGGCGGAGAGGATGTCAACTACTGAACCACTGATCTTGGCACTGTTACCGATCTCTTGACACCTTTATTTCGATCACACATCACTAATTGTGGTGCTGATTCGCCGTCGGTCTCGAACGACCTGGTCCGTTTCGGGTCCAGAGAGTAACACTTTTGTTCCCCCTCTTCATCTGGTTCGACTGCATCAACTGGACGTGTCCGATCAATATCTTGGTCGGATATCGCCGTTTCAGGCCGATATACGACATCTGTCGTCGTTGCGCAGGCGACTTCCACCTGAAACAGAGGGGTACTCATGGACGAAGGAGAGAACACATCGCAGACCGATGAATCGGAAGACGGCAGCGGGGTCTCCGGAGATCGGTCCGTAACTGACTCGAGAAACGACGAAGCCGACCTAACAGATGGCGATCTAACAGATGCCGATCTCGACGATCCACCATCGGCTGACTCGCCGACCCAATCCGATCGTCCGGCATCACGAACAGGCGAGTCCACTTCGAAAGATAAACCCACTTTGGAGAGTTCTGAATCTACCGGACCTGACTCCGTTGAGTCGGATCCAACGACTGACGTTTCGACAGATATCGAGGTCGGAAGCGCCGGACGAGACCGCTCCTCCACGGACGTCGACTTCGACGGCGTCGTCCTCGACGACGACGACGACGACGAGAACCAGGGTCTGTTCGACGATCTACTCTCCGGCGAGCCGATATTCGAGAACAAGGAGGTTCTTCGACCCTCTTACACCCCCCACGAACTTCCCCACCGCAACGACCAGATCAACCGGATGGCGACGATCCTCGTCTCCGCGTTGCGCGGGGAAACCCCATCGAACATCCTCATCTACGGCAAGACGGGGACGGGGAAGACGGCCTCCGCGAAATTCGTTTCCCAAGAGCTCGAGTCTACCTCACAGAAATACGACGTGCCCTGCGAGGTCGAGTACATCAACTGCGAGGTGACGGACACCCAGTACCGCGTTCTCGCACAGCTCGCGAACACCTTCATCGAGGAAAACCAGGCGGTCATCGCGGACCAGCTCGACGGATACCGCGAACTCCGGTCTGCCGCTGTCGACGATACGACCGCCCTCGCCGGAACCAAGTTCGGCTCGGTAGACGAACTCGATACTCGGATCGACGAGCTCGAAGCCGACGCCGACGAGATGGAGGAGGTCCCGATGACCGGCTGGCCCACCGATCGCGTCTACTCGACGTTCTTCGAAGCGGTCGACTATCACGAGCGCGTGGTCGTGATCATGCTCGACGAGATCGACAAGCTCGTCGAGAAGAGCGGGGACGACACCCTGTATAACCTCTCTCGGATGAACTCCGAACTCGACCGCTCGCGCATCTCGATCATGGGGATCTCGAACGACCTGAAGTTCACCGACTTCCTCGACCCCCGCGTCAAGTCCAGCCTCGGCGAGGAGGAGATCGTCTTCCCGCCGTACGACGCGAACCAGCTCCGCGACATCCTCCAACACCGCGCCGACATCTCGTTCAAGCAGGACGCACTCACGGACGACGTGATCCCCCTCTGTGCCGCGTTCGCCGCACAGGAACACGGGGACGCCCGCCGCGCGCTCGATCTACTTCGGACCGCGGGCGAACTCGCCGAGCGCTCGCAGGCCGAAATTGTCGCGGAAAAGCACGTCCGGCAAGCACAAGACAAAATCGAGCTCGACCGCGTCGTCGAGGTCGTCCGTACCCTCCCGACCCAGAGCAAGATCGTGCTCTTCGCGGTCATCCTCTTGGAAAAGAACGGGGTGCACAACATCAACACCGGCGAGGTGTTCAACATTTACAAGCGCCTCTGTGAGGAGATCGACGCCGACGTGCTCACACAGCGCCGTGTCACCGACCTCATCAGCGAGCTCGACATGCTCGGTATCGTCAACGCCGTCGTCGTCTCGAAGGGCCGCTACGGTCGCACGAAGGAGATGGGCCTGTCGGTCCCCGTCGAGGAGACCGAGGCCGTCCTCCTGTCCGACTCCCGACTCGGTGACATCGAGAACGCGCAGCCGTTCGTTCAGGCGCGGTTCGACAAGTAAACTACCCTCCCCTACTCCCTCGGCGCTCTGCGCCTCGGTCCTTGAGGGAAGGGCTTTGATGTGGACTCCCGGC